>CANFJA010000066.1 GCA_947447235.1 Comamonadaceae bacterium | reverse complement strand
TGCGCCGTCATGTGGCGCAGCACGCTCCATTCCCAGCAAAAGTTTTCCATGAACTGGCTGGGCAGTTCCACCGCATCCCATTCCACACCGCTGATACCAGAGACATCGCGCTCATTGACTTGGGTGAGCAAGTGGTGCAAGCCGTGGCCGCATTCGTGGAACAGGGTGATCACATCGTCATGTGTCAGCAGCGGCGGCTTACCGCCCACGCCCTCTGCAAAGTTGCACACCAAGTGCGCCACAGGCGTTTGCAGCTGCTGGGTGTCGGGGCGCAGCCAGCGGGCGCGCACGTCGTCCATCCACGCGCCCCCGCGTTTGCCTGAGCGGGCACCCGGATCGAGGTAAAACTGCCCGACCAAGTTTCCTGCACGTTCAATGCGATAGAACTCGACGGCAGGGTGCCACACCGGTGCGCTGTCTCGGCGAATGCTGACCTCAAACAAGGTCTCCACAATTTTGAACAAACCCGCCAGCACTTTAGGCGCTGTGAAGTAGGGCTTGACCTCTTGTTCGCTGAATGCGTAACGCGCCTCCTTGAGCTTTTCCCCGATGTACGGCCAGTCCCATGCTTGAGGGTCTGCCAGGCTCAACTGCTCGGCGGCAAAGGTGCGCATTTCGGCCACATCTTGTTCGGCGAATGGGCGGGCGCGTTGTGCCAGGTCCCGTAGGAACGTCATCACCTCAGCGGGCGATTGAGCCATCTTGGTCGCCAGGGACACTTCGGCGTGGTTGGCGTAGCCCAACAGTTGCGCTTCTTCTTGGCGAAGCGACAAGATGTCTTGCACCCAAGGTGTGTTGTCTTGTTCGGTCTTGCCCGCGTGGAAAGCCTCAGATTGGTCAGACGCACGCGTGACGTAGGCCCGATAGAGCTTCTCGCGCAAGGCAGGGCTGTGTGCGAACTGCATCACCGGCAAATAACACGGCATTTTCAAATTCAAGGTGTGGCCTGCCACGCCTGCTTGTTCAGCAACGGTGCGTGTTGCCTGCAACACATCGTCGGGCACACCCGCCAACTCGTCTGAGGTGACGACGAGCGACCATTGATCGGTCGCGTCCAGCACGTTTTCGCTGAACTTTTGGCTCACCTCTGCCTGACGCTCTTGGATGGCGGCAAAACGTGTTTTGGCTGCACCTTGAAGTTCGGCGCCTGACAGAACAAAGTTGCGTATCGCCAAAGTGTGGGCACGCTGCTGCTCGGCGTTGAGACTGTTCAGGGGAACTGCTTTGTACTTGGCGTACAAGCGCTCGTCCGCGCCCAGACGGGTCCAAAACTCGGTCACCCGGGGCAAGGCTTCGGTGTAGGCGGCACGCAACTCGGGGGTGTCGACCACCGAATGCAAATGGCTGATGGCACCCCAAGCACGGCTGAGCTTTTCGGTGGCCACATCCAGCACACTGGCGATGGCATCCCAATCGGCAGGGAACGCGTCGGCGGTGACTTTTTCCAGGGCTTGGCTGGCATTGGTCAGCAGCGGGTCAAGTGCTGGGGCAATGTGTTCTGGCCGGATGGCGTCAAACAGTGGATGGTCTGTGAAATCGAGCAGCGGGTTGGCGTGTGACATGGCGATAAGCATCTTTCAGAGCTGAGCAGATAAGGCCCGTTTGGCCGATTCCAAGGTGTTCACCAACAACATGGTGATGGTCATGGGCCCCACGCCCCCGGGCACTGGGGTGATAAAGCTGGCCACTTGGCTCACGCCTTCAAAGTCCACATCGCCGCACAGCTTGCCTTCGTCGTTGCGGTTCATGCCCACGTCCAACACCACAGCACCAGGTTTGACCATGTCAGCCGTCAGCACATTGCGCTTGCCCACCGCCGCCACGATCACATCGGCTTGCAAGGTGTGCGCTTTGAGGTCTGTGGTGGCACTGTGGCAAATGGTCACGGTGGCGTTTTGTTGCAGCAGCATCAGCGCCATGGGCTTGCCCACGATGTTGCTGCGGCCAATCACCACAGCGTGCTTGCCGCTTAAGTTGTAGCCAATGCTTTCGAGCATCTTCATGCAGCCATAAGGCGTGCAGGGCCAAAACCCCGGCATACCCGTCATCAAAGCACCTGCGCTGGCGATGTGGAAACCATCCACGTCCTTGGCTGGGTTGATGGCTTCAATGACCTTTTGTGCGTCGATGTGAGCAGGCAAGGGCAGCTGCACCAAGATCCCATGAATCTGAGGGTCGTTGTTGAGCGACTCAACTCGCGCCAACAAATCAGCTTCGCTCATTGTGGCCTCGTATTTTTCGAGGACTGAATGCAAACCGGCATCTTGGCAGGCCTTGACCTTGTTGCGCACATAGACTTGGCTGGCGGGGTTGTCCCCCACCAGTACCACTGCCAGGCCGGGTGTGAGGCCTTGGGCCTTGAGAACTGCCGTGTCTGCCGCCACTTGGGCGCGCAGTTGATGAGAGAGGGCGTTGCCGTCGATGCGTTGTGCGGTCATGGTCAAAGAGAAGTGAAAACGCCCGTGAAGAACGGGCGTCGTGTTGGGTTTGGGTTGACCGTGCTCAGGCTTTGGCTGCGTTTTGTCCCAGCGCAGTTTTCAGCAAGTCGGCCACGGTGTTGGCATTGAGCTTTTCCATGATGTTGGCGCGATGGGCTTCCACCGTTTTGATGCTGATGCCCAAATCGTCGGCGATTTGCTTGTTCAGGCGCCCAGCCACAATGCGCTCTAGCACTTGTGCTTCACGTCCGGTCAGCTTGGCCATCAGTGCATCTCGGCTGGCTGCTTGTTGGAAGTCAGCAAAAGCGTCCTTGGCATGTTCGAGCATGCGTTCGACCAGGCTCACCAATTCGTCTTCTTTGAAGGGCTTTTGGATGAAGTCCATGGCCCCTTTTTTCATCGTGTTCACCGCCATGGGCACATCGCCGTGGCCCGTGATGAACACAATGGGCAGAGGGGATTTACGCTCGATCAACTTGTCTTGCAGCTCCAAACCCGTCATGCCACCCATGCGGATGTCCACGATCAAGCATGCCACCTCGCGGGCGTCATAGCGACTCAGAAAAGTTTCAGCGGAGTCAAAGCAACGGACGCGGTAGTCCTTGCCCTCTAACAACCATTGCAACGAATCACGAACTGCCTCGTCATCATCAACGACGTAGACCGTACCTTTTTTAGGAATCAAACTCATGCAGATGCTCCGAATGTACGGGCCGGTATCCAGAAGGAAAATCGGCAGCCCGTAATTTCGTTGGCATTGTAGAGGTTCTCGGCTTTCATCCGACCTTGGTGCGATTCAACAATGCTTCGGCACAAATTCAGGCCAATTCCCATACCCTCGGGCTTGGTAGAAAAGAAGGCTTCGAACAACCGTTCCATCACTTCTGGCGCCAATCCTCGCCCGGTGTCGCTGACCGAAAACTCCACCACAGATTGACCTTCTTCTAGACGTGGGATGACTTTGAGCTCGACATTACGGCCCGACATAGGCCGGTTCGCCAAGTCCACCGACTCGGCCGCATTTTTCATCATGTTGACCAACACCTGTTCAATCAAAATGGGATCGACATGCAGTTTGGGTAAGCGCGGCGCGATCACCTGTGACAAACGCACTTGGCGACGACGCAATTCGATGTCAACCAACTCGACGGCTTCGCTCACCATGGGCGCTACATCTGCAAAAGTCCGGTTGGGTTCGCTGCGTTTCACAAAGCTGCGAATGCGTTGAATGATTTGCCCTGCGCGTTGGGCTTGGTGTGCTGTTTTTTCCAGTGCCTTGAGCAAATCATCTTCGGTCAAGCTCTGAGACTTGATGCGAGAGACCATGCCGTTGCAGTAATTGTTGATGGCTGTGAGCGGTTGGTTGAGTTCGTGGGCCACGCTAGATGCCATTTCGCCCATGGTGATGAGGCGGCTGGCCGATTGCGCGCGTTCCGCTTGCGCTTGCGACTGCTCCTCTGCTTGACGTCGTGGTGTGATGTCGGTGGCAATCACCATCTGGGCGAGACGACCATCCACCCAATTCAGATAACGCGACCTGACCTCCAACCATTTGTTCAAACTGGGCACATAAACTTCGGCGTTTTCGCTGCTCACCTGTGTCAATGCATCGGTCGGAAAACCCACCAAGGGGTCATCCGCATCTTCAGCTTCATCACTTCTGTCATGGGTCAAATGTTGCGAGGGAAGGCCAGCTTGCTCGACCAAACTCAGGTGACCCTGTGTCGAGCCATTGAACCATTGACGATAGAGCTTGTTGGCAAACAGCAGCTCTTGGCTACCAAGTGGGGCCACAGAGACCGATGCATCCAGGCCTTCAAGCACGGTGGTGAACCGATCGTGGGAAGCTGATAGTTGCTCTCGGATGCGGTTGGGTTCGGTGATGTCGGTCATTGACGTCATCCAGCCCGTTTGCTGTCCCAAGGCATCGATCAGGGGCGATACATAAAGCCGTGCATCAAACAAATGACCGTCTTTGCGTTTCACACGGACTTGAAAGCCACTCGACGTGGTGTTTCCCTGTAACTCCAGCTTGAGTTTTTCCTCGAGGCTGATGCGGTCTTCGTCCGGCCAATAAGGAAAAGGTGGTGTGCATCCGACCAACTCACTTTCCGTCCAGCCCGTCATTTGGCAAAACGCGGTGTTCACGTAAGAGATTCGACCTTTGAGGTCCATGGCGCGCATGCCTGTCAGAACCGAGTTTTCCATGGCGCGGCGAAAGTTGGTTTCGGCCACCAAGGCTTGTTGAGCTTGCACACGGCGGCGGGTATGCCGCCATGTGCCAATCAACATCCACGCGGTCATCAAACTCAAGGCTGTGACCAGCCAAAAAACGCCGTTTCCAATCAAGCCCTGTGATGTTCTGTAGGCTCTGGCGTGCAATATGAGGGCGTAGCCCACAGGTGTGACAGGCACTTCGTAGACATTGGTGCGGTTGAGCCACGGCAACACTTCGCTCACCTTTGGGCCTGGCTTGTTGGCTTGACCCGCCAACACAGTGTTGTTCACATCACGCAGCGAAACTGCGTACTTGCTGGTGATTTCATTGGGCACAACGTATCGAAAAATCCCATCCAAGGGGTATTCGGCCAAGATCACACCTTCAAAGTTGGTGTGGTTCACGATAGGAACCTGCAACTGAATCTGACTGACTTTGTCTTGCACATTGCTCGACTGTTGAACGGGTTGTGAATACACCGGCTGCAACAGCGCATGGGCCAAATCAAAGGTGTCTTTGGTCGCTGTCTGAACCAACAGCTCGCCGGTTTGGTGAATCATGGTTGGGTTGGCACTGGAGCTGGCGTAAGTCGAGCGCACACGTCGCTTGGTGTCTAACCATGTGATGCTTGAGAGCTCAGGGCTTTGCTCGAGCAGCAACTTGGCCTCTACGGCGAATTCTTTGGGATCGGTGTCTCGATTGGCCACATCGCGGGCAATTCGCATGATGTGTTCTTGGCGTTCTAGCAAGCGCAAACGCAATCGTTGTTGGGCGTATTCCACATCGCGCCTGACAATTTCTTGTTCGCGATCCATTTCCTCGTACTTCAAATACCACAGTGCCGTGGTGATGGCCAACAAGAACAGCATGACCGCAACCAACGGGCCCATCAGGGCAAACCGATCTTGCTTGCTGGGGCTTTGTTGCCGCCACCAACTCGTCCAAATGACAAGCAAGCTCTTGATGGGTGTTTGAAGGTGTTGTTTGAACATGTCCTTCTAGTTTACTGAGCTTGCGTGACCGATATTTCTTAATTTCACATTAAGAAATGAAAGACCGCTATTTGAAATTAACGGATTATCGTGAGACAATTAGATTAAAGTCGGAACAAAGAAGTGCCCAAATAAAGGAGACAAGCATGTCAGCACAACCCAACGACCTGCGCACATTTGCCATCAATGATGCAGACACCCAAGAGACACGTGAATGGATGGACGCCCTGTCCGCCGTGATCAACGCAGAAGGCCCCGAGCGCGCGCACTTCTTGTTAGAGCAGTTGCTCGAACATGCCAGAGAGAGCAGCATCGACATGCCGTTCTCAGCCAACACAGGCTATGTCAACACCATCGAGCCCAGCCAAGAGGCGCATTGCCCTGGCAACATCGAAATCGAAGAGCGTTTGCGCGCCTACATGCGTTGGAACGCCATGGCCATGGTGGTCAAAGCCAACCGACACAACCCCGAAGACGGTGGTGATTTGGGAGGGCACATTGGCTCATTTGCCTCCTTGGCACACATGTTTGGGGCAGGCTTCAACCACTTTTGGCATGCCGAAAACGAAAACCATGGGGGAGACTGTCTTTACATCCAAGGCCATGTGTCACCCGGCGTATACGCCCGCGCATACCTGGAAGGTCGGCTGACGGAAGAGCAGTTGCTGAACTTCCGCCAAGAGGTCGATGGCAAGGGCCTCTCGAGCTATCCGCACCCTAAACTCATGCCCGAGTTTTGGCAGTTTCCCACCGTGTCTATGGGCCTAGGCCCTTTGATGGCCATTTACCAAGCCCGCTTTTTGAAGTACTTGCATGCACGCGGCATTGCCAACACAGAAAACCGCAAAGTGTGGGTGTTCTGTGGCGACGGCGAGATGGATGAGGTGGAATCTTTGGGCGCCATTGGTTTGGCCGCGCGCGAAAAACTCGACAACTTGGTTTTTGTAGTGAACTGCAATTTGCAACGCCTCGATGGCCCAGTGCGCGGCAACGGCAAGATCGTGCAGGAGCTCGAAGGCGAGTTTCGTGGCTCTGGCTGGAACGTGATCAAACTGTTGTGGGGCAGCGAGTGGGACCCTCTCTTGGCCCGTGACAAAGATGGCGCCTTGCGCAAGCTGATGATGGAAACTTTGGATGGCGACTACCAAGCCTTCAAAGCCAACGACGGCGCTTACGTGCGCAAACATTTCTTTGGCCGCGATCCGCGCACCCTCGAGATGGTGGCGCACATGAGCGACGACGAAATTTGGAACCTCAAGCGCGGTGGCCACGACCCCCAAAAGGTTTACGCGGCGTACCACCAAGCGGTGAACCACAAAGGTCAACCCACTGTATTGCTGATCAAAACCGTCAAAGGTTTTGGCATGGGCAAAGCGGGCGAGGGCAAGAACAACGTCCACCAAACCAAGAAGCTCACGGACGAAGACATCAAGTACATGCGTGACCGCTTCAACATTCCGGTTCCAGACAGCGAGTTGTCCAAGATTCCGTTCTACAAGCCTGCCGACGACACGCCCGAAATGCGCTATCTGCACGAGCGACGCAAGGCCTTGGGCGGCTACTTGCCGCATCGCCGTACCAAAGCCGACGAAAGTTTCACGGTTCCTGCGTTGGACATCTTCAAATCGGTGATGGATCCCACGGCCGAAGGCCGTGAAATCTCGACCACCCAAGCCTATGTGCGCTTTCTCACGCAGTTGCTGCGTGACCAAGCCTTGGGCCCACGTGTGGTGCCAATTTTGGTGGACGAAGCCCGTACCTTTGGTATGGAAGGCTTGTTCCGTCAAATCGGTATTTACAACCCTGCCGGTCAGCAGTACACCCCGGTCGACAAAGACCAGGTCATGTACTACAAGGAAGACGTGGCGGGCCAGATACTGCAAGAAGGCATCAACGAAGCTGGCGGCATGTCGAGCTGGATTGCCGCAGCAACCAGCTACTCCACCAGCAACCGCATCATGGTGCCTTTCTATGTGTACTACTCGATGTTTGGCTTCCAGCGCATTGGCGACTTGGCCTGGGCGGCGGGCGACATGCAAGCGCGTGGCTTCTTGTTGGGCGGCACCTCGGGCCGAACCACCTTGAACGGCGAAGGCTTGCAGCATGAAGACGGTCACAGCCACATCATGGCCAACACCATTCCAAATTGCGTGTCGTATGACCCGACCTTTGCGCACGAGGTGGGCATCATCTTGCACCACGGTTTGAAGCGTATGGTCGAGAAACAAGACAACGTCTTTTACTACCTGACCTTGTTGAACGAGAACTACCCGATGCCAGGTCTGAAGGCGGGCACCGAAGAACAAATCATCAAAGGCATGTATTTGCTGCAACAAGGTGAAGGCGCCAAGAAAGCACCTCGCGTCAACCTGTTGGGCTCGGGCACCATCTTGCGCGAATCCATGGCCGCCCGCGACTTGCTGGCCTCCGACTGGGGCGTGGCCGCCAACGTGTGGAGCTGCCCGAGCTTCAACGAGTTGACCCGTGATGGCCAAGACGCCGAGCGTTACAACTTGCTGCACCCCACCGAGACCCCCAAAGTGCCGTTCGTCACGGCACAACTCGACCCCTACACCGGTCCGGTGGTGGCATCGACCGACTACATGAAGGCCTATGCTGAGCAGATTCGTCCGTTCATTCCGAAGGGGCGCACC
Organism: Comamonadaceae bacterium; assembly: GCA_947447235.1. Taxonomy (GTDB): domain Bacteria; phylum Pseudomonadota; class Gammaproteobacteria; order Burkholderiales; family Burkholderiaceae_C; genus Limnohabitans. The sequence continues at coordinate 940 of CANFJA010000066.1, read as the reverse complement.
TACAAAGTGTTAGGCACCGACGGGTTTGGCCGCAGCGATTTCCGCAGCAAACTGCGCGAACACTTTGAAGTCAACCGCCACTACATCGTGGTGGCGGCACTCAAAGCGCTGAGCGAAGACGGCACCGTGCCGGTGAGCCAAGTGGCAGAAGCCATCAAAAAGTACGGCATCAAAGTCGACAAAATCAACCCGCTTTACGCTTAATGAATAACTTTGCGGGACTGTCCAAAGCTACAAGCTTTGCGCTGTCCCCAACATACTAAGTGAGACAAACATGGCATTGGTAGAAGTAAAAGTCCCAGACATTGGGGATTTCGATGAAGTCGCAGTCATTGAGCTGCTGGTCAAAGTGGGCGACACCGTCAAGTCTGAACAGTCCTTGATCACGGTGGAGTCTGACAAAGCCTCGATGGAAATCCCATCCAGCACCGCCGGCGTGGTCAAAGAACTGCGTGTGAAGTTGGGTGACAAGGTCAAAGAAGGCTCGGTGGTCTTGGTGGTGGAGGCAGCCGGTGCTGCCACCGCGCCTGTGGCCGCAGCATCGGCGCCCGCTGCAGCTGCACCCTCGGCCCCGGTTGCTGTCGCACCCGCCGCACCCGTTGCGGCTGCTGCATCGGGTTCGATTGATATTCATGTCCCCGATATTGGTGACTTCAAAGATGTGGCCGTCATTGAGGTGTTCGTCAAACCTGGCGACACCATCAAGGTGGAGCAGTCACTCATCACCGTGGAGTCTGACAAGGCCTCGATGGAAATCCCGTCCTCACATGCGGGTGTGCTCAAAGAGCTCAAAGTCAAGGTGGGTGACAAGGTCAACATCGGTGACTTGTTGGCCATTTTGGAAGGCAGCGTGACTGTGGCCGCACCTGTTGCGGCTGCGGTGGCCGCTGCGCCTGCTGCGGTCTCTGCGCCTACCGCTGTCGCTGTGGCCGCAGCCGCC
>CANFJA010000065.1 GCA_947447235.1 Comamonadaceae bacterium | reverse complement strand
GTGGCCACCAGCAAGCCGGTGGGGTTGCCCGCGCCATCGCGCTCAATTTGGCCGCCAAAGGGGTTGGGCGTGTCTTTGTTCCAGCCCAGCACGCGCAAGCCTGCGCGGTTGATCCAGGCCCGGTCGTACAAGTGCATGATCATGGCGGGCGTGTCGCCCGTGGCCGCATTGATTTCTTCCAGGGTGGGGAAGCGCTTTTCAGCAAACTGCGCCCAGGTCCAGCCGCCAATCACCTGCACCCAATGCGGGGAGGGCGTGCGTTGCGCTTGGATGCGCAAAATTTCCAGGCCGTGGCTGAGCGACGACAAGCCGTCCCAGCGCACCTCCATCGAGTAGGTCAAGCCACCGCGGATGAAGTGGGTGTGGGCATCGTTCAAGCCCGGCACGATGGTGCGTTTTTGGGCGTCGATGACGCGGGTGTTGGGGCCCTTGTGGCGCATCACCTCGTCCTCGGTGCCGATGGCCAAAATTTTGCCGTCGGCCACTGCCAAGGCCGAGGCCGAGGGTTGCTTGGGGTTGAGGGTGGCCATGCGGCCGTTGATGACGATGGTTTCAGCACTCGGGCTCGGCGCCAGCATGCTGGCGCAGCCGCTGATGGAGGACAGGCTGCCCACCGCCACGCCGCCACCAATCAAGTCGCGTAAAAACTGGCGACGCCCAAAATAGCTTTGGGCGTTTTCTGAAGGGGTTTGGCAGCTGAGGTCGGTGCAGTCGGGTTGCAGGCAAAGCATGGGTGTCTCCAAAGTTTGGCGGGCATCATGTCTGGCGGAGCGGCTTGGGGCTGACACGTAGGTGACTGGCTTAAAGAACTGTCACCAAGGTACACCTTCAGAGGGAAAACGCTGAAGCCTGCTTGAGGGATCTTCATTAGCATGCCACCAGTTTTTATCGCAACTTTCTTCCTTTTTTGGAGACGCCATGCCCAATTACTCGCTCAACGTGGACGGAGCCCCGCAAACCGTGCAAGCCGAGGTCGATGAGCCTTTGCTGTACGCCTTGACCGACAAGCTCAAGCTCAAAGGCCCCAAGTTTGGTTGCGGTTTGGCCCAGTGCGGCACCTGCACCGTGTTGGTTGACGGCAAGCCCGTGCGCTCGTGTGTCACCCCCACCAGCGCGGTGGTGGGCAAGCCCATCCGCACGCTCGATGGCTTGGCCAAAAATGGTCAGCTGCACCCCGTGCAAGAAGCCTTTGTGCACGAGCAAGCGGCGCAGTGCGGTTACTGCTCGAACGGCTGGATCATGAACAGCGTGGCCTTGCTGGAGAAAACGCCCAAGCCCACCCAAGCCCAAATCAAACAAGCGTTCGCCAATGTGCAATGCCGCTGCGGCACCCAAATTGCGATCCTTCGCGCCGTCAAACGCGCCAGCGACACCATGACCCCCAACGCCAAAGCCTGAAGGAGCCACCATGAACACCCCCAAGCTTTCCCGTCGTGAATTCATGCAAACCCAAGGCGCGCTGATTGTGGGCGCCACGGGTTCTGTGTTTGTCGGCGATGCCTTCGCGCAAGCCGCCGCGCCCGTGGTCATTGGCCCACAACCCACCGCACTCGACACCTGGATTCGCATTGCCACCAACGGCCATGTGACGGCCAACTTTGGCAAGATGGATTGCGGCCAAGGCCTCGACACCGCCATTGGTCAAATCGTGGCCGAAGAACTCGATGTGGCCATGGACTCGGTCACCGTGGTGATGGGTGACACCCGCCTCACCCCCAACCAGGGCGGTGGCAGTGGCAGCACCGGTTTGCGCATGGGCTCCAACCCGCTGCGCAACGCCGCTGCCGAAGCCCGTCGCTTGCTGGTCGAAGCCGCCTCGGCCCGTTTGGGCGTGGCCGCCAGTGAGTTGGCCACCGAGAATGGCCGCGTGTTCGTCAAAGCCAACACCGCACAAAGCGTGAGCTATGGCGACTTGATTGGCGGCAAAGACTTTGGCGCCACTTTGAAGTGGAACAACGCCATTGGCAACGGCATGAACGCCCAAGGCGCGGCCAAACCCAAAGATGTGTCCCAGTACAAGATCGTGGGCCAAGGCATCAAGCGCAAAGACATTGCCGACAAGGTGGGTGCCAAAGAGCACTACACCGCGCACATCCGACCCGAGAACTTGCTGCATGCACGCGCGATCCGCCCACCGGTGGCGGGTGCCATGCCGCTGTCGGTGGATGCGGCGTCGATTGCCGACATCCCAGGTGCCAAGCACTTTGTCAAAGGCGGCTTTGTGGCCGTCTTGGCCGAGACCGAGTGGAACGCGGTGCGGGCGGCGCGCCAACTCAAAGTCAGCTGGTCTGATGTGCAAGGCCCATTGGGTGGCGGTGAGGGCACTGTGTTTGAGCACATCCGTTCGGCACCCGTGACGGCTTCTAACGCGATTCCCATTTTTGGGGGCAAAAAAGCCTATGACGCCAAGCCCACCCTGGCGGCCTTGGCCTCGTCCAAGCGCGTGATCGAGGCCGAGTACGAGTGCAGCTTTCAAGCCCACGCCCGCATTGCACCGTCGTGCGGTGTGGTGGACGTCAAGGGTGACCAAGTGCAAATTTGGGCCGATGTGCAAAAACCGCACTTTTTGCGAGAAGGCATTGCCAAGTTTTTGGGGCTGCCTCAAGAAAATGTCCAAGTGAAGTGGATGCACGGTGCGGGCTCTTATGGCCGCAGTGATGCTGACGAGGCACCCTACGAAGCCGCGCTGTTGTCTAAGGAGTTCGGTCGTCCGGTGCGCATGCAATGGTCGCGTGCCGATGGCATGGCCTGGGGCCCGAAGGCTCCCGCCGCAGTGATCACCATGAAAGCGGGTTTGGATGATGCCAACAACGTCACCGGCTGGTTGTTCAAGGCCAAGGGCTTCAATGGCTGGGACGTCAAGTTCAACGCCGAGAGCCCCGAGCACACCTTGGTGGGCATGCAAACCGGCCACAAGAAGTGGACCGCCTACAACTTCAACGTACCTGAAGAGAGCTACAAGTTCAACAACCATGTGCACTGGTGGGAAACCATCCCGCCTTACATGGAGCAGGCCTCTCCCATGCGTACCGCCCACATGCGTGCGCCCCAAGAAATGCAAACCCGTTTCGGGCAAGAGTGTTTCATTGACGAGGTGGCCCACGCTGCGGGCATGGACCCCGTCACCTTCCGCTTGCGTCACATGCAAGACCCTCGCGAAGCCGATGTGGTGAAAGCCGCTAGCGACAAGCTGGGTTGGCTTGAGCGGAGCAAGCCGCGCGGCAAATCCAACGCCAAGGTGATGACTGGGCGTGGTTTGGCATTGCATGCAGGCTATGGGTCGTATGCTGCCGTGGCCTGCGAGGTGGAAGTTCACCGCGACACGGGCCGCATTTGGGTCAAGAAACTGGTGATTGCCAACGACTGTGGCCTGATCGTCAACCCGGTGGGCGTGCGTGCGGCGATGGAAGGGCAAATCATGCAGGGCATCAGCCGTGCTTTGTATGAAGAAGTCCATTTCGACGCCAAGCGTGTCAACAGCGTGGACTGGAACAGCTACCGCATTGCCAACCTGGACGACATTCCGGGCCAAGTGGAAATTGTCTTGCTCAACCGCCCCGACAAGCCCATTGGGGGCGCCGGAGAACCCGCCATCGTGTGCTTCCCCGCGGCCATTGCCAATGCGGTGTTTGACGCCACCGGGGTGCGCATCCGCCGCTACCCGCTGGCGCCCGCCCGCGTCAAGCAAGCCTTGACCACCTGAGCGGGTCGCACATCGTGTTCACGCCGATGCTTCGTCGCCGCTGGTGGGTGGCTTGTCTGGGCCTGGCGCTGTGCAGCGGCGCGCAGGCGCAAGACAAGTTCCCGTCCAAAACCGTGACCTTGGTGGTGCCGCAAACCGCAGGCGGCGCCAACGACGCCATTGCCCGCGTGCTGGCGCAAAAGCTCAGCGAGCAATGGGGCCAGCCGGTGGTGGTGGAAAACCGCCCCGGTGCGGGGGGCAACGTGGGCACGGCCTCGGTCGCCAAGGCCAAGAACGATGGCTACACCTTGCTGGTCAATGCCGACAGCGCGCAGGTCATCAACCCGTTTCTCTACCAGCGCACCGGCTTTGACCCGGTGAAAGACTTTGACCCGGTGGCCCCGCTGGCCAAGGCCGGTTATGTGTTGGTGGCCAACCCGGCCTTGCCCGCCAACACCGTGGCCGAGTTGATCGCGCTGGCCAAGTCCAAGTCGGATCCCCTGGCCATTGCGTCGGCCGGCAACGGCACCTTGAACCACCTGATTGGCGAGATGCTGCAAAAGGCCACGGGCATTCAGCTGCAACACATTCCCTACAAAGGCGCGGCCATGGCCGCCACCGATGTGGTGGGTGGGCAAGTGCCGCTGTCGGTGCAAAGCATGCCGTCTTCGATTGCTTTCATCCGTTCGGGCAAGCTCAAGGTCTTGGGCGTGGTGAACGAAAAGCGCTTGGCTGCGCTGCCCGATGTACCCACGATTGGCGAGACCGTCAAAGGCTTTGGTGCCACGCCGTGGTACGGCATGTTTGCACCTGCAGGCACGCCCAAGCACATCCTGGCGCACATTCAAGACGAGGTGGCCAAGGCGCTCGATGCCAAGGAAACCCAAGACAAGTTGGCGACTCTGGGCTGTGAGCCCTTCAAAGGCACGGCGGACCAACTGGCTATCATCGTGCGCGACGATTTGCAGCGCTGGTCGCGCATCGTCAAAGATTCGGGTGCGAAGGTCGATTAGCCACTTGCGAGAAAACATGACAACACGACGGTTTTTAGCGGCACTTTCTAGTGCCGTTTTTTTTGGAGGGCTGTTGGCAGCGCACGCTGCCGACCCCTTTCCCACACGCCCCGTCAAGCTCTTGATTGGCTTTGCGCCCGGCGGCAGCTCGGACACCGTGGCGCGCATCATGGCGCCGCGCATGGGCGAGTTGCTCAAGCAGTCGGTGGTGATCGAGAACCGCCCCGGTGCGGGCGGCAACATTGCGTCCGAGCAATTGGTCAAAGCCTCGGCAGACGGCTACACCATCATGCTGGGCACCATTGGCTCGCTCGCGGTCAACCAGCACATCAACAAACTTGGCTACAACCCCGTCACCGACATGCAGGCCTTGAGCATGGCCATCGTGTTTCCCAACGTCTTGGTGGTCAACGCCAACAGCGACATCCGTTCGCTGGATGACTATGTGCGCCAAGGCAAGACCGAGCGCTCGCGCGTGTCGTTTGGCTCTTCGGGCATTGGCAGTGCAGGGCACTTGGCGGGTGAGTTGTTCAAGGCCACGGCCAACCTCACCAACCAGCATGTGGCCTACCGGGGTGGCGCTCCGGCGATGAACGATTTGTTGGGCGGCGTGCTGCCCTCCATCTTCTCCAGCCCGACCGATGCCATGCAGTTCATCCAAAACGGCAAATTGCGCCCGCTGGCCGTGACCAGCGCCAAGCGCATGGAGGTGTTGCCCAACGTGCCCACCATCGCCGAGTTGGGCTATTCGGGTTTTGAGGCCGTCAATTGGTACGCCTTCACCGCGCCCCTGCGCACGCCGCCCGAGGTGGTCAAGCGCTTGAACGAGGTCATCACCACCACCCTCAACGACCCCCAGATCGCCGCGCAGCTGCGCAAGCTGGGCTTGGTTCCCACACCCACCTCGCCCGAAGACACCGCGCGCTACATGCGCGCAGAGAGCGACAAGTGGGGCGCGATTGTGCGCAAAGCAGGCATCAGCGGAGATTGACATGAGCGCCACCATGGCTGAAAAAATACTGGCCCAACGTTCGGGCCAGACCCAAGTCCACGCGGGCGACATCGTCGTGGCTCACGTGGACTACGCGATGGTGCACGACGCGCGTGCCCCCAACGCCATCCGCATGGTCGAGAAGATGGATGCCAAGTTGCCCTTTGCCTCCAAGACCGCATGGGTACTGGACCATTTTTCACCGCCGCCCACGCTGGAAGCTGCGCAAGGCCACAGCGCGATGCGCCGTTTTGCCAAAGAACACGGCAGCCAGCTCTACGACATTGGCGACGGCATTTGCCACCAGGTGTTGCCCGAAGGCGGCCACCTGACCTGTGGCGACTTGGTGGTGGGCACAGATACCCACTCGGTCACCTACGGCGCGTTCAACGCGTTTGGCACCGGCATTGAAGGCACCGACGTGAGTGCTGTGATGGCCACTGGCAAGGTTTGGCTGCGTGTGCCCGAGTCGGTGCGTGTCACCCTCAACGGCCGTTTGCAAGCCGGTGTGTGGGCCAAAGACCTGACGCTGTACATGCTGGGTCGCTTTGGCGCTGAGGGCTTGAACTACCGCGCCATCGAGTACGTGGGCTCGGCCGTGAGCGCCATGGAAATTGACGACCGCATGACCCTGGCCAACCACGCTGCCGAACTCGGTGCCAAGGCTGCGTTGCTCGAAGCCGATGACAAAACCTTCGCTTGGCTGGCGGCGCATGGTGCGCGTCCACCTCAGCCTGTGTTTGCCGATGCCGATGCGGTGTATGCCCAACGGCTGGACATCGACGCCTCGCAACTCGCGCCCCAAGTCGCGCGTAAACATGCGGTGGACGATGTGGTGGCGGCCCAGGAGGTGATCGGTCAAAAAATCAACTTCGCGCTGATTGGCACCTGCACCAACGGCCGCTTGGACGACATGCGCCAAGCCGCCGCGATTTTGAAAGGCCGTCGTTTGGCCTCGGGCGTGCGCATGATCATCACCCCCGCCTCGCGGCAAATTTATTTGGCGGCTTTGCGCGAAGGCCTGATCGAGACCCTGACCGAAGCCGGGGCCTCGGTGGAAGCCGCAGGCTGCGGCACCTGTGTGGGCATCACCAACCACTTGATTCCGGGCGACCGAGAGGTGGTGATCTCCACCGCCAACCGCAATTTCCAGGGCCGCCTGGGCAACCACGAGGCCGAGATTTGGCTCGGCTCGGCGGCCACGGTGGCCGCATCGGCCCTGACCGGGCGCATCACCGACCCGCGCACCGTCGAAGGCGGGCAATGGGAGGCCAGCCATGTCTGAGCGCTTGATTCAAACCACCGCCTGGGTGCTGGGCGACGACGTCAACACCGACCTCAACTGTTCGGGCAAATACCTGCCCGGCAAAGACGAGGCCTACATCGCGGCCCACGCCTTTGAAGCCGTCGATCCGAGTTTTGTGCAACGCTTCAAGTCGGGCGACATCATCGTGGCGGGCACGCACTTTGGCATCAACTCCTCGCGCGAACAAGCGGTGCACATCTTGCGCCGCATGGGCGTGGCGGCCATCGTGGCGCCGTCGTTTGGGCGGCAGTTTTTCCGCAACGCCATCAACAACGGGCTGTTGGTGCTGGAGTGCGACACCACTGGGCTGCCCAACGGCGCGTTGGCGCGTTTGGACCTGCAGGCCCACACCTTCACGGTGACCCCACCCGATGCCAGCCAGCCGCCCATCACGCGCAGTTTCAGGGCCTTGCCCGAGGCCATCCTGGCGATCTTGCGCGAAGGCGGCTTGATTCCGTTCTTGAAAAAATACCCCAACTGGGAAGTCACCGCATGACCACCACCTCTCGCGCTCCGGGCCGCGTCACCCGCATCCGCCAAGCTTTTCAGCAGCGCTTGACCACCGTCCAGCAGTGCGCCTTGGTGGCGCCAGGCATTTACGACGGCTACGGCGCTCGACTGGTGGCGCAAGCCGGTTTTAAAGCCGCGTACATGACGGGCAATGGGGTGTCGGCCTGTTTGCTCGGTCGCCCCGATGTGGGCCTGATTGATTTGACCCAAATGGCCAACCACGCGCGCAACGTGGCCGCGTGCATGGACTTGCCGCTGATTTGTGATGCCGACACCGGCTACGGCGGCATCGTGGCCTTGCAGCGCACGGTGGCCGAGTTTGAGGCCGCTGGCGTGGCCGCCATCCACATCGAAGACCAATGCTCACCCAAGCGTTGCGCCCAGTTGCCTGGCGCGCGCACGGTGCTGCCGTTTGACGAGGCGGTGGCCAAAATTGCCGCGGCTGTGGCGGCGCGCAATGACCCCGACTTCATGGTCATTGGCCGCACCGACAGCGCGGCCTCGATGGGGCTGGACGAAGCCCTCCGTCGCGCCCAAGCCTTTGCCCAGGCGGGTGCTGGTGCGGTGTTTGTGGAACTCAAAGGCCACGCAGGCATCTTGGCCGACATCCGCCGCATCGCCGATGGGGTGCCGGTGCCCTGTGTGGTCAACATCGACGCCGGTGGCGCACTGGCCGAGCTGACCTCAGACCAACTGCACACCCACGGCATTGGCGTGGCGATTTACCCCGGCATGATCCGCAACGCCGTGGGTTTTGCCATGCGCGAGGCCTTGGGGCACCTCAAGCTGGACGGCAGCACCGCCCAGGTGCGGCCCCGGATGCTGTCTTCGCGCGAGTACAACGACGTGCTGGGCCTGCCCGAGGTGGAGGCGTGGGAGCAGCGCTTTGACCCTCAACTTTGAAGGTTGAGCGCGGGCTTGACTTGAAATTCACATCCAAGCCCCACAATTGCCCTTCTTGCAGCCTGGCGCTGCGCTGATTTGAGAGGGTCTATCCATGTTCCTGACTGTTCATCCCTTGTTCAAGCCCCTGATGGCTGGTTTGTTGTTGGCCGTCTCGGCCTTGGCTTTGGCGCTGCCCACCCCCAAAGACATTGAAACGGCGGTGCGCGAAGGCCACATGGCGCAAGCCGAGTCGATGCTGCGAGAAGTGATCCAAGAAAAACCCCAAAGTGCCAAAGCGCACTACGAGCTGGGCCAGGTGCTTGCGCGTCAAGCCCGCTACCCCGAAGCGCTGACCGAGCTCAAGCAGGCTAAAACCATCGACCCGTCGTTGAAATTTGCCGGCAGCGATGCCCAGTTCAACACGGTGTTTGACAAGGTCAGTGCAGCTGCTGCGCCCGGCGTGACGCACAGCACGCCGTCGACCGCCGTGGTGCAAGCCGCACCCGCGCCACAAGCCCCGCCCGCCAGTGGCAGCCCGTCGCTGAGCTACATCTGGATTGCCATTGCCTTGGTGGTGGTCGTGGCTTGGCTGGCGCGCCGCTTTGTGGCCAGCAACCCTCCAAGTGGTGGCGTCATGCAAGCCCCCATGCAAGCCCCCATGCAAGCTGCCATGCAGCCTCAACCTGCCCGTGGCTTTGGTGCACAGTTCACGCCCAACCAGCCGGGCTATGCCCCCCAAGGTTATGGCCCACAAGGCTATCCCGCACAAGCACCCACAGGCGGTTCGACCATGACTGGTGCCGTGGTGGGCGGCTTGGCTGGTGTGGCTGCAGGCTATGCTTTGTCAAAGGCCTTGGAAGGTGACCACCACAGCAGCAACAGCGCACCTGCGGCCGACCACAGCAGCGGCTATGTGCCGTTTGACGCCCCAGCCCGTCCCGACTTGGGCAGTTTTGATGCGGGCTCTGGCAGTGGCTGGGACGACAGCGGCAGCAGCGACTCAGGTGGTGGCGACGACAGCTGGTGATCGACCC
>CANFJA010000064.1 GCA_947447235.1 Comamonadaceae bacterium | reverse complement strand
TGAAGAATGCGAAACCGCCTACGCCACCGACCGTGGCGTGGAGTGCTACGAGCGACTCAAAGGCAAGAACGGCGGCGCCACCGTGTTCCAGCCACTGTCTACGGGCATCACCTTTGCGCTGACAGAAAAGGCGCCCGTCGACAAGATTGCCGTGCTGACGCCAGGCTTGGGTCGCAGTGAGTCGCAAGACGGTGGCGTGTTCAAGTGGAACTTCCCACTGGCCGGCACCTACTGGGTGGCTGCAGACACCATCATCCAAGACATTGGCAAAAAAGAAGGCGGCTTGGACAAGCTCAAAGGCAAGAAGATTGCGTTGATGTACCACGACAGCCCCTTTGGCAAAGAAGCCATTCCCATGTTGCAAGAGCGCGCAGCCCTGCACGGCTTTCAGTTGAGCTTGTTGCCTGTCACGCATCCTGGCGTGGAGCAAAAGTCCACCTGGTTGCAAATCCGTCAAAACCGCCCCGACTACGTCATCAACTGGGGCTGGGGCGTGATGAACTCCACCGCTTTGAAAGAAGCCCAAGCCACGGGGTATCCGCGTGAAAAAATGTACGGCGTGTGGTGGGCGGGTGCTGAGCCCGACGTCAAAGACGTGGGCCAAGGCGCCAAGGGCTACAACGCGATCATGATGCAGCACGGCGCCGAGAAAAACTCGGATGTTGTCAAAGAAATCTTGACCAAGCTGCACGCCAAAGACCAAGGCACGGGCCCCAAAGAAGAAGTGGGTGATGTGCTCTACATGCGCGGCGTCCAAGCCGCGATGTACGGCATCGAGGGTGTGCGCGCAGCGCAAGAACGCTTTGGCAAAGGCAAGGTCATGAGCAGCGAGCAAGCGCGCTGGGGCTACGAAAACTTGAACCTCACGCAGGCCAAGCTCGACGCTTTGGGCTTCAAAGGCGTGTTGCGCCCCTTGTCGACCAGCTGCCAAGACCACATGGGCGCTGCATGGACACGCGTGCACACCTGGGACGGCACGCGCTTTAACTGGTCGTCTGACTGGTACCAAGCCGATGAGCAAATCATCAAGCCGATGGTGAAAGCTGCAGCCGACAAATACGCGGCTGAGAAAAAGTTCGCACGTCGCACCCCTGCGGACTGCCAGTCCTGATGGATGGGTTTGTCAGCCCGCTTTGAGAGGGCTGACAGTTTGGTGGCTCTGTCGAGCCGCCAAACCTCAAACCCAATGCTTTTGTGGGTTTGAGGTTTGGTCAAAACCGCAACGTTTTTATGCAAGGTCAATCATGAGCGCCAACAACATCGTTCTCAACGTCAACGGCATCGAGGTCATTTACAACCATGTGATCTTGGTGCTCAAAGGTGTCTCGCTGCAAGTGCCCGAGCGCGGCATTGTGGCCATCTTGGGCGGCAACGGTGCGGGCAAAACCACCACCTTGCGCGCCATCTCCAATTTGTTGCAAGGCGAGCGAGGTGCGGTCACCAAAGGCAGCATTGAGTTGCGTGGCGAACGCATTGAAAACCTCACACCGGCCGACTTGGTCAAGCGCGGTGTGGTGCAGGTGATGGAAGGGCGTCATTGCTTTGCCCACCTGACCATCGAAGACAACTTACTCACTGGCAGCTACACCCGCTCCGACAAAGGCGAGGTGGCCGCCAATTTGGAGAAGGTCTACAACTACTTTCCGCGCCTCAAAACCCGCCGCACCTCGCAAGCGGCCTACACCTCGGGTGGCGAGCAGCAAATGTGTGCCATTGGCCGCGCCTTGATGTCCAACCCCAATATGGTGTTGCTGGATGAGCCTTCCATGGGCTTGGCGCCACAAATCGTGGAAGAGGTTTTCAACATCGTCAAAGATTTGAACGAGAAAGAAAAAGTCACCTTCTTGCTGGCCGAGCAAAACACCAACATGGCCCTGAAGTACGCCGACTACGGCTACATCATGGAATCCGGCCGTGTAGTGATGGATGGCGCCGCGGCTGACTTGGCGAACAACGAAGACGTGAAAGAGTTCTACCTGGGCGTCGGCGGAGGCGAACGCAAGAGCTTCAAAGATGCCAAGAGCTACAAGCGCCGCAAGCGTTGGTTGGCTTGAGCCATGTGGTGCCCTCCTGATTGAATGAACCTGATGTCTGAACACCTTCACCACGACGCGCTTGAAACACGCCGCCCTGCAGTGCGCGAGGCGGCGTTGATGGCTGCTTTGCCGGCGCAAGTGGCGCATGCACAAAAAAACTCTCCCGCCTTTGCTGCCTCGCTGGCGGGCATTGACGCCAGCCACATCCACACGCGCGCTGCGCTGGCCAAGTTGCCCGTGATTCGAAAGTACGAGTTGCTGGCGCAGCAACAAGCGCAACGCGCCACCCATGTCTTTGGCGGCTTTGCCGCGATTGGCTTTGGCAAAGCCATGCCCCGAGTGTTTGCCAGTCCCGGCACGATCTACGAACCTGAAGGTGCACGCGCCGACTACTGGCGCATGGCCCGTGCTATTTATGCCGCAGGGTTTCGCGAAGGCGAGTTGATTCACAACTGCTTCAGCTACCACTTCACCCCTGCCGGTTCGATGATGGAAACCGGGGCCCATGCCATCGGATGCACGGTGTTTGCCGGGGGCACCGGTCAAACCGAACAGCAAGTGCAAGCCATGGCAGAGCTCCAACCTGCCGGCTACATCGGCACACCGAGTTTTTTGAAAATCATTGTGGAAAAAGCCGCCGAGATGGGCGTGGCCTTGCCCAGTGTGCGCAAAGCCTTGGTGTCGGGCGAGGCGTTCCCTCCTAGCCTGCGCGATTGGTTGGCCGAGCGCGGCATCGCGGGCTACCAGTGCTACGCCACAGCCGATTTAGGCCTGATCGCCTACGAGACGTCTGCCCGCGAAGGCTTGGTGTTGGACGAAGGCGTGATTGTCGAAATCGTGCGTCCAGGCACAGGCGACCCGGTACCCGAAGGCGAAGTGGGCGAACTGGTGGTCACCAGTTTGAACCCCGACTACCCCTTGATCCGCTTTGGCACAGGCGACTTGTCGGCCGTGTTGCCAGGCACCTGCCCCACAGGTCGCACCAACACCCGCATCAAGGGCTGGATGGGACGTGCCGACCAAACCACCAAGGTGCGCGGCATGTTTGTGCATCCGGGCCAGGTGGCTGAGGTGGTGAAACGTTTTCCTGAAATCGCCCGTGCGCGGTTGGTCGTGACGGGTGAGATGGCCAACGACCAAATGGGCTTGAAAGTCGAAGCGGCCGCCAACGATGCCTTGGCCCAAAAAATTGGCGAAGCGGTGCGCGACATCACCAAGTTGCGGGCTGAGGTGGCCTTTGTGGCCATGGGCAGTTTGCCCAACGATGGCAAAGTCATTGAAGATGCACGCACCTACCAGTGAAGGCGCTCACCTCAGGGTTAGCCATAGTCTGAATACGTGGTTACCGATGCAGATTTTGACGCCATAGAACTTAAGATGTGTCTTATTTAGGAGGCTTCATGAAAAAGCAGTTATCAATCAGTCTGTTGGCGATCGCGGCACTGACCGGAGGTGCTCAAGCGTCTGACTTCCCCATCAAAGACAAACCCATCACCATCGTGGTGCCGTTTGCGGCAGGCGGCCCCACCGACCGCGTGGCGCGCGATTTGGCCGAAGCCATGCGCAAGCCCCTGGGCGGCGTGATTGTGGTGATTGACAACGCTGCAGGCGCTGGCGGCACGATCGGGGCCAACAAAGTGGCCAAGGCTGTGCCAGACGGCCACACCTTGTTCTTGCACCATATCGGTATGGCCACGTCACCTGCGCTGTACCGCAAACTGCCCTACGACACGATGGAAGACTTCGAGTACCTAGGGATGGTCAACGAAGTGCCCATGACATTGATTGCACGGCCCAATATCCCGGCCAACAACTTCAAAGAACTGTCGGCTTGGATCATCCAGCAAAAAGGCGCTGTCAACTTGGGCAATGCCGGTTTGGGCGCCGCCTCGCACTTGTGCGGTTTGCTGTTTCAAAGCGCGCTCAAGGTGGACATGACCACCGTGCCCTACAAAGGCACGGCCCCCGCCATGACCGACTTGATGGGGGGCCAGATCGATTTGTTGTGTGACCAAACCACCAACACCACCAGCCAGATTGAGGGTAAAAAAGTCAAAGCTTTTGGCGTGACCACCCTCAAACGATTGACCACACCCGCCTTGAAAGACTTACCCACCTTGCAAGAGGTTGGATTGAAAGACTTTGAAGTCACCATTTGGCATGGCATGTACGCGCCCAAGGGCACGCCCGCTGACGTGCTGACCAAAATCAACAATGCCTTGAAAGTGGCGCTCAAAGACCCTGAGTTCTTGAAGAAAGAAGAAGCATTGGGTGCTGTGGTCGTGAACGACAAGCGCACGGCGCCGGCTGAGCACAAAAAATTTGTGGCAGCAGAAATTGCCAAATGGGGCCCGATCATCAAGGCGGCAGGTATTTACGCCGATTAATGATTACCATACGGACCCGAATCAGCCACCTTCGGGTGGCTTTTTTCATCGCCCCCTTGTGACAGGCCACTTTAGGCATGAACGTTTTCTAGGAGATATGAATGCGCATTCCAACACTTTTGACACGTGGCTTGTTCGCCGCCTTGGCCCTGAGCGCGCTCGGTGCATGGGCACAGAGCTGGCCCACCAAGCCCGTGCGCATCGTGGTGCCGTTCACGCCCGGGGGCACCACCGACATCTTGGCCCGCGCCATTGCGCCTGAGCTGAGCAAAGCGTTTGGGCAAAGTTTCATCGTTGACAACAAAGGCGGTGCCGGTGGTAACTTGGGCGCCGAGATTGTGGCCAGGTCTGCAGCCGATGGCTACACCTTGTTGATGGGCACCGTGGGCACACATGGCATCAACCGAGCGCTGTACGACAAGCTGCCCTATGACCCCATCAAAGACTTTTCACCCATCACCTTGGTGGCCGGCGTGCCCAATGTCATGGTGGTCAACACCGAGCGCGCCAAAGAACGCAACATCAACACCGTGGCCGAATTCATCGCCTATGCCAAAGCCAATCCGGCCAAGCTCAACATGGCTTCCAGCGGCAACGGCACATCGATTCACCTCTCGGGAGAATTGTTCAAAAGCATGAGCGGCACCTTCATGGTCCACTTTCCCTACAAGGGCTCGGGCCCGGCGTTGCTGGATTTGGTAGGAGGCTCGACCGACGTGATGTTTGACAACTTGCCCTCCTCCATGGCGCTCATCAAAGCGGGCAAGCTCAAAGCCTTGGCGGTCACCAGTGCCCAGCGTTCTGCCGCATTGCCTGATTTGCCGACCATGGAACAAGCCGGAGGTCCCGCCATGAAAGGTTTTGACGCCAGTTCGTGGTTTGGTTTGTTGGCGCCCGCAGGCACCCCAGCCGAGGTGGTGTTGCGTATTCAGCAAGAAGTGGCCAAAGCCTTGGGCACGCCGGCCATCAAAGAAAAATTGCTGGCGCAAGGCGCTATCCCAGGCGGCAACAGCTCGGCTGAGTTCGCCAAGTTCATTGACGCTGAACATAAAAAGTGGGCCCAAGTGGTCAAGGCCTCTGGCGCCAAAGTCGACTGAGCTCAAGCGCTGGACCATTACAGTTTTAGATTACTATCGGCTTTTGATAGATTTGATTAATAACTGAGGGGTCCGGTATGCATGACATCATGATGGACGCTGTGCGAGGTGATGCTAAGGCGGCCTTTCAAGTTGGTTATGCCTTCGAAAATGGGGAAGGCGTAGAGCAAAACGAAAAGGAAGCGGTCAAGTGGTACACCACGGGCGCAAATCATGGGGGAAAGCAATGCCAGTACAACCTCGCGCTCATGTTCGAGGAGGGAAGGGGTTGTTCAGTCGATCTTCGCAGCGCTTTTCATTGGTATGAAAAAGCAGCAGAGCAGGGCGAATGGGAGGCGCAATACAACCTCGGACTGTTCTTGACCGACGGTAAAGCTTGCGAAGTCGACCTCATTCTTGCGCTGATGTGGTTCACACTTGCCTCCACCAACGGTAATTCTGAAGCCATTTTCAACCGCGACACATTGTTTCGCCACCTCAAACCAGAGCAACGTGCCATTTCCAAGAAATGGGCGCTCGATTGGAAGAACCAACCTTGGAAATAACAGATCGGGTTGGCGCCATCGGGACAATCAAAAAGTGTGTGGCTGTCAGTTGAAGCCGCGACATGGGGCTGACGGACCTGCGTTGTTCATGCAAGCTGATCTGGCAAGTCCTCAAAGGCTGAAAACGGCACGGTCTGCTTGACCAAAATCACTGTGCACGGTGCGTCCATCGCCACCTTGATGGGCACTGTGGCCACAAAGCGTTGCATCTGCAGACCGTGGGTGGCCGCACCCATGACGATCATGCTGACTTGGTTGCCTTGGGCATAGCGCACCAAGGCGTTGGCCACATCGCTGGCTTCAAGCACATGGTAGGAGATGGGATGACCGTCCAAGCTCAGCGGTTGAGCCCACTGGCGCAGCATGCTCAGGTATTCGCGGTGGACCTGGGTCTCGCTGCTGGCGTTGTTGGTGCTGCTGGTCTGGTTGGGGGAGATCACCGTCACCACCGCCAGCCGAGCGCCTGGGCGCAGCCCCAACGAACGCGCCACCGCTTGCCGCAACGAGTACAGCGTGGCGTCGCTGGCCTCGTGGTGCGGCACGGCGACCATCAGAATGGGCACCTCTTCTATCTGTTGCGAGGGCAGAGGGCTCGGTTCGTAGTGCATGCCGGCAGCGCGCACCCAGCGCTTGAAGTGGGTGAACCAAGAAGTGCCTTTGACTTGTTCGCCCCGCGCCGTGATCTGGACTTGGTCAGGATGCTCCAAATCAAAAGCCACATGCGCGGCCGAGGGGTAGCGTTGCGCGGCCACAGGTTCTAGGCACCGCAGCACCACCTCTTGCAGCCACGCTGGGAAGTCAGGGCGCAAACGCCGAGGCGGTGTGGGGTCCATCCACAAACGCTGGCGCATGCCGCCCTCAGTGGCCGGGTTGCCAAAGGGCAGCTCGCCGGTTGCCAGCTCATACAGCATCACGCCAATGGCAAAGATGTCGCTGCGTGGATCGCCGCGCACGCCCACCACTTGTTCGGGTGCAATCCATGCGGGTGAGCCGACGGCTTTGCGCAACTCTTCGGCCAGCAAGTCGGGGTAATGCGCGTGACATGACAAACCGAAGTCCAGCAACACCGCGTGGCCATCGGGGTGAAGCAGCACATTGGCGGGTTTGAGGTCGAGGTGACAGGTGTTTTGCTGGTGCAGGCTGTGCGCTGCACGGGCCACAGCGGCGCCCAAGCGCGCCATGTCAGGGGCGCTCGGGCGGGTGTGCTGTGCCGCGTGGTCATCCAAGTGTTGCTGCAGGGTTTGGCCCGCCACATGCTCCATCACCAAATACGGCAAGGTCATCAAGTCACCCGCAGCCACAAAGCGTGGCACATGACGGCCCTGCAGCACTTGCAAGATTTGGTGCTCCACTTCAAACCCGACGATGTTTTCTGCCCCGTCCCCAGCCCGCATGCGCGGCACTTTCATCACCATGGGGAAAGGGGCGTGACGGTGGTCGGCGTAGCCCACTTCGTAGATATGTGCCATGCCCCCTGCGTGCAAACACGCACCCACACAAAACCCGTCTAGCTCGGTACCAGGTTGCAGGCGCATCATCGGCCCGATTCCAAGCGTGCTGCAAAAAATTCGGGCAAGCCCGCCTCGCGCACGCAGCGTGCCGCGGCCATGTGGTCGTAGGCCACGCGGTGAAACGTCAGCTTGGCAGCGGTGCTGTCAAACAGGGCGTACATGGCGCGGGGTTGGCCGTCGCGTGGTTGCCCGACCGAGCCCACGGTGGCAATCCAATGGCGGTGCTTGGGCGTTGGAATGGCTACACCCGGTGAGGGTTCAAAGCGCATCAGTTGGCGCCCCGTACCCCGGTAAAACAAGGACTGGTGGTGCACATGGCCACCAAACACATGGCGTATGGCAGGGTCTTGGCTGGCCGCGTCCAGGCTCAGGCTGGCAGTGCGTTCGTCTTCCACATAGCGCCACCGCTCGGGCGCATCGGCGCTGGCGTGGACCAGCAGCATGCTGTCTGCTTGGGCTGTGAGCGGCAATATCTCTAGCCAAAAGCGTTGCGCTGGCGAGAGCTGGTCGTGCGTCCACTTGGCGGTTTGCCCGCCCAGCGACAAGTCGGCGCTGCTGTCGTTGATGCTGTGGGTTTGCACCAGCTCTTCGTGGTTGCCGCGCAGCACGATGCCACCTTCGGCTTGAATCGCTTGACACCGTGCCACCACCTCTGCAGGAAAAGCGCCATAACCCACCAAGTCACCCAGCACGGCCAAACGCTCTGCGCCTTGCGTCTTGGCATGCGCCAAGCACGCCTCTAGCGCGTGCAAATTGCTGTGGATGTCAGACAGCAGTGCGTACTTCATGGCATGGCTCGCGCGGGTCAATACACGTAGACGCCGCGTCCGGTCTTGCGACCCAGACGTCCCGCCGCCACCATCTCTTTGAGCAGCGGGCAAGGGCGGTATTTGCTGTCGCCAAATTCGTGAAGGTAGACCTCCATCACGGCCAGGCACACGTCCAAGCCAATCATGTCGGCCAGCGCCAGGGGGCCAATCGGTTGGTTGCAACCGAGCTTCATGCCCGCGTCAATGTCTTCGGGCGTGGCCAAGCCTTCGGCCAGTACAAACAAGGCTTCGTTGATCATCGGCACCAAGATGCGGTTGACCACAAAGCCGGGTGCGTTCTTCACGGTGATGGGGCTCTTGCCCAGTCGGGTGGCGAGGGCATGCACGGCGTCGTGGGTGGCGTCGCTGGTTTGCAAACCCCGGATGATTTCGACCAAGGCCATCATGGGCACCGGGTTGAAAAAGTGCATGCCAATGAAGCGGTCGGCGCGTTGTGTCACGGCGGCCAGCTGGGTGATCGAGATCGACGAGGTGTTCGATGCCACGATCACCTCAGGCGCTAACAGCTCATCGACTTGCTTCAAGATCTTCACCTTGAGCTCGAAGTTTT
The DNA here is from genome assembly GCA_947447235.1 of Comamonadaceae bacterium. Lineage (GTDB taxonomy): Bacteria > Pseudomonadota > Gammaproteobacteria > Burkholderiales > Burkholderiaceae_C > Limnohabitans. Next base: position 693 of record CANFJA010000064.1, on the reverse strand, counting down.
CGGTGGCGGCTTCGATCACCAGTTGCGCGGCTTTGAGGTCGTCGTAGTTCGTGCTGCCTTGGATGCGTGACAAGGCAGCAGCCTTGTCGGCTTCGGTGATTTTTTCTTTCTTGATCAGGCGGTCCAAGCTGTTTGCAACGTTGGCGATGCCTTTGGCCACCGAGGCCTCGGAGATGTCGACCATGACCACGTTCACGCCTGAGACGGCGCAAGCCTGCGCAATGCCATTGCCCATGGTGCCGGCGCCGATGATGCCTACGGTTTGGATGCTCATTGAAATTTTCCTTTGATGCTTGAATGGAATAACAAGAATATTAGCGGCTCAAAGGTTGCGATTGGCTGACGCGCTGGGCTTGCGCCTCTTTGCTGTGTCGTGCTCACGCTTTGAAACGCTTTTGTGTCAGGTGCAGGGCAATTCGCCAAGCCACCACGGCGTACAGCGCCAACACGCCCAGATGCAACAGCGGTTGTGCAGGCCATTGGTCCAGAAACAGCGGGCGCACCAAGGCAATGGCTTGGGTCAGGGGCAGCCAGGCGGACACCTCGCGCACCAAGTCTGGCAATTGGTCGCGCGGAAAGAACACGCCGCTCAAAAACATCATGGGCGTGAGGAACAAGGTGAAGTAGTAGGTGAAAAAGTCATAGCCCTTGGCCAGCGCGTTGAAGATCAGCGCAATGCAACTGAAGGTGATG
>CANFJA010000063.1 GCA_947447235.1 Comamonadaceae bacterium | reverse complement strand
GGCTTGCACTATTACCCCGGCGGCCTACGCCGCTTCACCAGCCGTTTGGGACCGGGGGCCACCAAAAAAATCTTCCTCACGTGTTTGCCCTTGGATGACGAAGACATGTTGCGGGTGGGTTTCTTGACCGAATTGGTCGCAGCCGAAGAACTCGACGCGCGTGTGGACACCTATGTGCAAGCGTTGACTGAGGCCGAGCCCCAGGTTGTGTTGTCGATGAAGCGACACATCGACCGTTTGGCGCTCGGCGATTCAGACCCATCCCTGGGGCAGCACGACTACCAAACCTCTTTGCGATCTGAAGAACTGGCCCACCGCTTGGCCCAGGTGCTACCGGTAGGGCGTTAGGCGACCAGGCCTGTAACCCCTGCGGTTTTCAGCCACAGTGCGATCAAAGCTATTGCACCCAGAAATCCAATGATTTGCAGCCAGCGCATGCGGTTGTGCAGCCGGTCCACCCGTTGCACCAAGGTTTGATTTTGTTGTGCCAGCGTGTTGAGCAGCTCCGTGGCCGACACCAGCTGCGACGCCAGTTGCTGTTGCGCTTGGCTGACATGTGCCAGCTCGGCTTGCAGTTGCTCCAACTCGGTGGGGGGTGTGATGTCTGGTGTGGGCGATGCTGTGTCAGGCGCGGCGTCGATGCCGGCTTTCTTGGCCACACGGTCCCACAGTCCTTTGGCCCCTTCGGCCACTTTGGGGGCGTTGCTGATCACGTCCGACCAAGGAACGCTTTGAATCACTTTGAGCCAACCGATTGCCATCTTGTGTCCTTTGGAAAGATCCAACGCCTGAGCACGGTGCACGTGAGGGCGTTCATGCCTGAAGTCTAGAGGCAATCGGTCGGCGCTTCAGCTACCGCGGTGCACCTCGGCTTCGCCGTACTGGCTGAGCAAGGTCATCAGGTGTTTGCGAATCAAGATGCCGGGGCGGTCCGAGTCCATGGAATATTCCACGCCTCGGCGGCGCAGGTCGACCACGGCGTCGGGGTCGGTGGACTCCAAGATGTCTTTGTCTTCGCGGGTGATGACTTCGTCAAAGTGCACCAGCATGGCTTCGGGGCACTCGGCTTCGGTGTCGTTGCGAAACAGCCATTGGCACAGCTGAATGTGGCCGTCGTCAATGGGCGTGAAGCAGTTGATGATGATGTGGCGAATGCCCGAGGGGTACTCGATGTCCAGACGGCGTGAGAACGGCAAGAAGTAGGCATTGCGCATGTGGCGCGTGGTGATGGGGTCGCTCACGCCGCTGATTTGTTGAAACTGCTCAGGGTTCACGGCTTGGATGATGGTCTCGGCATAAAAGCCGGCGTCGTTCTCCACCAACTCGTACTTGCTGGGTTTGGGGGAGGCTGCCACGCCAAAGGTGGCGCGGTGCCGTATTCAGGCCAGCATGTCTTTGTTGTTTATACAAAAAAACTTGACAACGCTATTTTTGTTTATACAATAAATCAAATGGACTACGAATTCGATCCAGCCAAAGATGATGGCAACCTCGACAAGCACGGCTTGTCGCTGGCGGATGCCGAAGGCTTTGAGTGGGAAACCGCTGTGGTTCGTGAGGACGCCCGCCAGCGGTACGCCGAGCAACGCTTTGAGGCCACGGGCCTTATTGGTGACCGCCTGCATGTGATGGTCTACTGTCTGCGTGGGAATGCCGTTCGTGTCATCAGTCTTCGCAAGGCTAACTCTAGAGAGGTCAAACGCTATGTTGCTGAAAACTAAATCTGGCCGGGTTGTTCAGATGCCGACCCCGGATGAGGATGCCGCCATCCATGCAGGCATGACGGCTGACGCGGATGCGCGTGAACTGGATGAGCAATGGTTTACAGAGGCAAAACCCGCAAGTGAGGTGCTGCCGACGGATGTGTACGCTACCTTGGTCGCCAAGCGTCCGCGTGGCCGTCCGAAGGCCAACGAAACCAAGGTGTTCACCGCGATTCGCCTAGATGCTGATTTGCTCGAAGCCTTCAAGGCCACAGGCAAAGGTTGGCAGACCCGCATGAATGCTGCTCTTCGTCAGTTCATTGCTGAGCATCCCATCAGCCGGTAACGCTCCATCAAATCTCGTCGGTCATGGCGTCAAATTTGTATCCACGGGCTCTGTTAAATTTCCCCTTTCCTCATCACAAATCAACAGGAGACAACTATGGTTCGAATTTTCAAAACGGCCACGCTGCTGGCCTGCCTCACGGCCAGCTTGGCCGTGGCCCAACCAACGGTGAAGATTGTGGGTTTGGTGGAGTTGACGGGCACGGGCACGACTTCGGGCACCAACTTTGACAACGGCATCAAGCTGGCCGTCAAAGAAATCAATGCGGCGGGTGGCATCTTGGGCCGCAAGATCGATTACCAAGCGTTTGACACCCAGTCCAACCCGGGCGTATCTAAAGGACTGGCTCAAAAGGCCACCGATGATGGGGCCTATGTGGTGATGGGACCGGTGTTTTCGGGTTCGATCTTGGTCAGCATGGCCGAGACCCGTCGCGCGGAGATTCCTAACTTCACCGGTGGTGAGGCTGCGGCCATCACCCAGCAAGGCAACCCCTACATCTTTCGCACCTCGTTCACGCAAGCCTCGGCCATGCCCAAGATTGCCAACTACATCCGTGACAAGGTCAAAGCCAAGAACGTGGATGTGATCTACACCAACAACGACTTTGGCAAAGGTGGACGCGATTTGATCGTGAAGGCCTTGGAGTCACGCGGCATCAAGGTGGCCTCTGACATTTCTACCGAACCTGGTCAGTTGGACTTCAGCAGCCCCGTGCTCAAAGCGCGTCAGAGCAACAGCGACGCGGTGTTTGTCTACACCAACGAAGAGGAAGCCGCGCGTTTGTTGCGTGAGCTGCGCAAGCAGGGTTACACCAAGCCGGTGATTGGTGAGACGGTGCTGACCAGCCAAAAAGTGATTGAACTCGCCGGTGACAGCGCCAACGGTGCCGTGGCCCACGTGGGCTTGACCGCCGATGCCCCCCAAGCCTCGGTGCGCAAGTTTGACGAAGCCTTTCAGCGCGAATTCAAAAGCCGCTCTGACCACAATGGCTTGAAGGGCTACAGCGGCATGTACATCGTCAAAGCCGTGACGGAAAAAATTGGCAAGTTCGACCCCAAAGCCTTTGCCTCGGCCATGCACGGCATCAGCCTGTCGGTCAAAGACCACCCCGGTATTTTGTTGGACGTCAGTTTTGATGCCAACGGCGACCTCGACCGCGAGAGCTACATGACCCGCGTGGTTGGTGGCAAACAAGTGGTGAGCGATATCCTTCCTCCTGTTAACAAAAAATAAGGTGATCTGTGTCTGATCAGAAATTCGTTTTGGCCGGTGTCATGGGTTGGCCCGTGGCGCATTCGCGTTCTCCCGTCATCCACAACCACTGGATTGCGCAATATGGTTTGCGCGGTGCCTATGCCTTGCTGCCGGTGCAGCCCGATAAGTTGACCGATGCCATCCGGGGTTTGCCCGCTTTGGGCTTTGCCGGTTGCAACATCACCATCCCACACAAGGTCAATGCCATGGCGATGATGGATGTGGTGCATCCAGTGGCCCAGCGCATGGGCGCCATCAACACCATCGTCGTGCAAGCCGATGGCAGCTTGCATGGTTTCAACAACGACGGCTTTGGCTACATCCAAAGTCTGCGCGATGCCAAGCCCGATTGGCGTGGCGATGCGGGCCCTGCGCTGGTGTTGGGCGCGGGTGGCGCGGCGCGTGCCGTGGTGTTGAGCCTGCTCGATGAGGGCGCGCCTGAAGTGCGTCTGGTCAACCGCACGCGCAGCAAAGCCGATGACTTGGCGGCCTTGTTGGGCGAGCGCGTGAAGGTGTACGACTGGAACGAGCGCAACGACGCCATGGCGGGCGTGGCCTTGCTGGTCAACACCACCAACCAAGGCATGCACGGCCAGCCTGGGCTGGATGTGCACTTGGAGGCCTTGCCTGCCACCGCCTTGGTGTCGGACGCCATTTACATTCCGCTGGAGACACCGCTCTTGGCCGCAGCACGTGCGCGTGGCCACACCACGGTGAACGGCCTGGGCATGTTGCTCAACCAAGCGCGTCCTGCGTTTCATGCGTGGTTTGGCGTCATGCCCGAGATCACGCCAGCGCTGCACCAAGCCATTGCAGCCACGTTCTAAGGTGCTGGCGTGTCGATTTTTGAACGTCCAAAAATAGACAGCCATTGCCATGTGCTGGACCCGCAGCGCTTTGCCTATGGGCCCGATGTGGCCTACCATCCCCAGGGGCAAGAGATTGGCACAGCCGATTACTTTGCCCACGTGATGCAGGCCTATGGTGTGCAACACGCGCTGCTGGTCGGTCCCAACTCGGGCTATGGCTTGGACAACCGCTGTTTGTTGGACGCCATTGCCCAAGGCGCGGGGCGCTTCAAAGGCATAGCCGTGCTGGCCGATGACACCCCCAGCGAGCAGCTTCAAGTGCTGCAAGCACAGGGCATTGTGGGCGTGGCCTTCAACGTGTCGCTGCACGGGTTTGCGTATTACCAGGCGATTGAACCTTTGTTGCAACGCATGGCGGCTTTAGGGCTGTGGGCGCAGTTTCAGGTGGAGGCGGACCAGCTGCTGGATCTGATGCCCATGATCGAACGCACCCAAGTGCCGGTGCTGATCGACCACTGTGGCCGTCCGCGTTTGAGCGATGGCCTGCAAGCACCGGGTGTGCAAGCCTTGCTGGCGTTGGGACGCAGCGGGCAGGCGGTGGTGAAAATTTCAGGCTACGCCAAGTTCTCGCAGCAGCTGTTTCCGTTTGACGATGTCGATGCCCATGTGGCGCAGCTGGTGCAAGCCTTTGGCATGGCACGCTGCATCTGGGCCTCAGACTGGCCGTATCTGAAAGCTCCTTACCGCTTGGACTATGGCACCTTGCTCAAACTGGTGGAGTCCAAGTTCAGTGAGGAGGACTTGCAGCAGATGATGTGGGACACCCCTCGGCGCTTGTTGGGCTTTTGAGCCCAGTGCGATGCGGGGCTCAGCGCACGCGACACCTAAGCTCCTGAGCCTGAGCCTGAGCCTGAGCCCAATGCCTCAAGGGCACGCCAACTGCATCAAGCGCAAGTTGCGCGCTTGGTCCGCGTAAATGGGTTTCTTTTGGAATTGCTTGGAGAAATCTGAGTTGTCGTTCTCAATCACTTTGTCGTTGCTCTTGTATGAGATGAGCGGCATCTTGCCTTCCAAGTCGGTATAAAAAACCCGACTTTTGAGTTGGATGGTTTTGTCTTTGCAATCGAATTCGAACGACGACTGCTCCGACGAAAACTTCACCAAGCTCACCACCTTGCCCTTGATCTTGGGGTCGTAAAAGGGCACGCGGTTGGGCACAGAAAAAGCGGAAAAGGTTTTGACGGTGGTTGTTTTGCCTTGCGGCGTGATGGCGGAGTCGTAGTACTCGTCAGCCGTGCCATTGGCGCTGTCGAAATAAACCCAGGCAGCGCCCGCCCAGGGCGACATCAGCAAAGCAGCGAGTAAGAGGGTAATTTTTGTCATGGTGTGTGAGAAATTCTAAGGAGGCTGCGTGTCTAGGGAATCCCCTAGCCGGAGGCTGCCCCATGATCGGTAGCATGCTTACGAATTTACACGTCTTGCCCATTGCCTATGCCTGAGTCCCGCCATCCCACCTCCGCACACTATTTTCTGGAGGGATTGAACGATGTCGGCATCGACTACATCTTCTCCAACTTTGGCACCGACCATGTCTCCTTGATCGAGGCCCTGGCGCAATGGGACCAGCAAGGCAAAGCCCACGCCCAGGTCATGTTGTGTCCGCACGAAAACGTGGCGATCCACATGGCGGCGGGTTTTGCCGCTGTCACTGGGCGCGGCCAAGCGGTGATGGTGCATGTGGACGCGGGCACCGCCAACGCCGCCATGGGCATGCACAACATGTTTCGGGGCCGTTTGCCCGTGCTGCTGATGGCTGGCAAGGCGCCGTTCACCGTGCATGGTGAGCTCGAAGGCTCACGCGACAACTATGTGCACTTTGTGCAAGACCCGTTCGACATCGCCAGCCTGGTGCGCTCGTATGTGAAGTGGGAATACAACCTGCCCACCGGCGTGACCACCAAAGAGGTGCTGCGCCGTGGCCACACCGTGATGCAAAGCGACCCGCCGGGCCCGGTGTTTTTGACGCTGCCACGCGAGGTGCTGGCCGAAACCTGGGCGCCCGAAGCGGTGCAGTCCTACCCCGAGTCACGCTATGGGGCGGTGCATGCCACCGGTGTGGACGAGGCCTGTGCTCAGGCGCTGGCCGAGCAACTGCTGCAGGCCGATCACCCGATGGTGGTGACCGCCTACTTGGGTCGCAAGGCCGAGGCGGTGCATGCACTGCAAGACTTGGCCGAGTTGTGTGGCATTCAGGTGTTTGAGTTCAGCCCCAGCTACCTGTGCATTTCGCGTGAATCGCCGTGCTTTGCCGGCTTTGACCCGTCGGTGGGGCTGGCCCAGGCCGACGTGGGTTGGTTGCTGGATGTGGACGTGCCGTGGTTGCCCAAATACGCCAAGCCCCAGTCCCACACCCGCTGGAGCCACGTGGATGTGGACACGGTCAAAAAAGACTTTCCCCTGTGGGGCTTTGCCACCGATGTGCGCGTGCAGGCCGACTGCGCCACGGTGCTGCGCCAAGTGGCCGCCATCGTGCGTACCAAGGCCGACGCAGCGTTTCACCAGCGCGTGGCCAGCCGCATGGCGCGCATGCGTGCCGCCCAACAAACGCGTGTCGCTGCTTTGCAGCAAGCCGCTCTTGCCCCCGGCCAAGTGGGCGCGATCTCGCCGGCCTATCTGTGTGCCGCCATCGGCGCAGCCATTGCGCCGCACGACGTGGTGGTCAACGAAGCCATTCGCAACACCTTTGCCGTGCTCAATCAAATTCCGCGTACCGAGCCCTTGAGCATGATCGCCGGTGCAGGCGGTGGCTTGGGCTACAGCGGCGGCATGGCCTTGGGCATCAAGCTGGCCAAGCCCGGCAGCCGTGTGGTGCAAATCGTGGGCGATGGGGGCTTTCATTTCTCCACCCCCACCTCGGTCTATGCCACGGCGCAGCGCTATGGCTTGCCCATCCTCACCGTGGTGCTCGACAACGGCGGCTGGCAAGCGGTCAAAGAGGCGGTGGTGCGGGTCTACCCCCAGGGTGCTGCCGTGCAGAGCGACGAATTTCAAGCCCGTTTGCAAGGCCATGAACGCCACTTTGAGCAAATCGGTCAAGCCTTTGGGGCTTACGGCGAATGCGTCAGCGACCCGGCCGAGGTGCCCGCTGCCATCGCGCGTTGCTTGCAGGCTTTGGATGCCGGGCAATCGGCGGTTCTGAATGTGCAAATCGGTTTGCAGTGACCCCGTTTCAATTCGTCTCCCTTTCATGGAATAGGAAATCAACCATGCGTCTTTCTCACACCTTCGCGTTCACCGTGTCGCTGCTGGCAGGTCTGTGCCTGAACCCTGCCATCGCCCAAAGCGCTGATTACCCGACCCGCACCATCACCATGGTGGTGGGCTACTCGGCAGGCGGCGGCACCGACGTGCTGGCGCGCATCGTGGCCGAAAAACTGGCCGCCTCGTTGGGCCAGCCCGTGGTGGTGGAAAACCGACCCGGCGTCGGCGCCATCGTGGGCTCGACCTATGTGGCCAAAGCCAAACCCGATGGCTACACCTTGCTGATGGGCGCAAGCGGCCCCATGGTGTTCAACCACGCGCTGTACGCCAAGCTGCCCTATGGTCCGCAAGACTTTGCGCCTGTCACGATGGTGGGCATTTCGCCCATGGTGTTGCTGGTCAATGCCAACAACCCGGTCAAGTCTGTGCAAGAGTTGGTGGCGTTCTCCAAGCAAAACCCCGACAAGTCGAACTATGGGGCCAGCTCGGCCTCGTTCCAGTTGATCACCGAGTTGTTCAACAACAAAACCGGTGGCCGCTTCATGTACATCCCCTACAAAGGCGCCAACGACTCCGTCACCGCCGTCATGACGGGCGACGTCACCATGACCCTGGCCGATGTGGGGCCCGCCAACGTGGGCCTGCAAAGTGGCCGTGTCAAACCCTTGGCCGTCACCTCGGCCGAGCGTTTGAAAGACTTTCCCAACGTGCCCACCTTGTCGGAGTTGGGCATCGACTTGAAAGCCTCGCTGTGGAATGGCTTGCTGGCACCCGCTGGCACACCCCCGGCCATCGTCAAACGCTTGCAAGAAGAAGTGGCGCGTGTGATTGAACTGCCCGACGTGAAAAAGCGCATCAGCGGCATGTCGGTGATTCCGTACACCAACACCCCCGAAGACTTTTCCAAATTCATCGCCTCTGAAATCGTCCTGTGGACGCAGGTGGCGAAAGACAACCACATCAAAGCGAACTGAGGCCCCCCATGACACCCACTTTGTCTCGTCTGCTGTGTTTGGGTTTGGCGCTGTTGGGCTTGGTCAGCACGTCGGTGCAAGCGCAAAACTACCCCAACAAACCCATCCGCTTGATCGTCCCGTTTCCGCCCGGGGGCGGCAACGACGTGATTGCCCGTTTGATCGCCCAAAAACTCAGCGACCGTTTTGGCCAACAGGTGGTGGTCGACAACAAAGCCGGTGCCAACGGCATTGTGGGTTTGCAAGCCCTGATGCAGTCGCCCGCCGATGGCTACACCTTGGCGGTGGCTGCGGCCGGTCCCATGGCGGTCAACCCCAGCCTGTATGACAAGCTGCCTTACGACCCCACCAAAGACTTCTCGCCCATCACCAACATGGTCAACTACCCGCTGCTGTTGGTGGTCCACCCGTCGGTGCCGGTGAAAACCACACTCGACTTGGTGAACCTGGCCAAAGCCAAGCCAAAGCAGTTGTTCTTTGCCTCACCGGGGAGTGGCAACTCGGGCCATTTGGCGGGTGAGTTGTTCAACAACATGGCGCAGGTGCAAACCGTGCACGTGCCCTACAAAGGACAGGGGCCGGCATTGTCTGACTTGCTGACCGGTCAGGTGCAAATGCTCTACAGCAGCATTCCCTCGGTGTTGCCCCAGGTCCGCTCAGGCCAGCTCAACGCGCTGGCGGTGGGCAGTGCCAAGCGCTTGCCCTCCTTGCCAGACATTCCCACCCTCGCTGAAACCGGTGTGCCCGGCTATGAAGCGTATTCATGGGTGGGCATCGTGGCCCCGGCCAAAACGCCCAAAGCCATCGTGACGCGTTTGAACCAAGAGATCGTGGACATCTTGAAACAAAAAGACGTGGCCGAAAAACTCAACCAACAAGGTGCCTTGCCAGTGGGCGACACGCCCGAGCAATTCGGCGCCTACATCAAGGCCGAAATCGACAAGTGGGGCGCCGTGGTGCGCGCCGCCAACATCAAAGCCGATTGACCCTTCTGCACAGCGATCCCCCATGAGCACAGCCAAACCCACCCCACGCCCTAAGAAAAAAAGCCCCAGTGCCGCCTACCAAGCCGGCCTGGCCATGCGGGCCAAAGTGTTGGGCCCCGACTATGTGCAAAAAGCGTTTGACAACGCCAACGACTTGAACATGCCGTTTCAAGAAGTCGCCACCGAATTCGCCTGGGGCAGTGTGTGGACGCGCCCGGGCTTGTCGCTGCGCGACCGCAGCTTGGCCACGCTCTCGATGTGCATTGCTTTGAACCGTCCGGCCGAGTTGCGCATCCATTTGCGCGGTGCCATCCGCAACG
>CANFJA010000062.1 GCA_947447235.1 Comamonadaceae bacterium | reverse complement strand
GTACCGCTTCACCTTGCGCGCCTTGGGCGGCCGTGCGCCCGACCCAGATGCTGAGGTGGAAGCCCGCAAACGCGAGGCACTGACCTCGTTGGCGCTGTATGCGCTGCCCTTTGAAGCCCACAAAGACCTTTGGAACACCTTGGATGTGGGCTATTTCATGCGCCATGACGCATCTGATATTGCGTGGCACACCCGACAGTTGTCTCGCAGTTTGGCCCAAGCCAAGACACAAGACACCACTGTTGGCGTGATGGTGCGCGCCCGCATGTCACCTGTGGGCGAAGGCCTGCAGGTGATGGTCTATGCGCCGGATCAAGCCGATTTGTTTGCCCGTATCTGTGGCTACTTTGACCAAGCAGGGTTCAACATCTTGGACGCCAAGGTTCACACCGCGAGCAACGGCTATGCGATGGACACCTTCCAAGTGGTGGCCTCGCGGCTGCAAGACCACTACCGAGAACTGGTGAACATGGTGGAGTCGGGCTTGGCGCAAACCATTGAAGCCGCAGGCCCCTTGCCGGCCCCGGGACGTGGGCGCGTGTCACGTCGGGTCAAGAGCTTTCCGATTGCCCCACGTGTCTCGCTGCAACCGGATGAACGGGCCCAAAAATGGTTGTTGAGCATTTCAGCCAGCGACCGTGTGGGCTTGCTCTACAGCGTGGCGCGGGTGTTGGCCAACCACAAGGTCAACTTGTTTCTCGCCAAGATCAGCACCCTGGGCGAACGGGTGGAAGACACCTTCTTGATCGACGGGGCCGCTTTGCAGCAAAACAAAGCGCAACTGGAGATTGAAACCGAGTTGTTGAGCGCTTTGCAACAGGCCTGAGCATGACGATGCAGCGGGGCAACTGCCTTGCTGTGTGGATTCAGTCGTCGGCGTCGTCCAGGCCTGGAAACAGCACCTCGGTGAACCCAAAGCGCGAGAAATCGCGTACCCGCATCGGGTACAGCACGCCCACCAAGTGGTCGCACTCGTGTTGCACCACCCGGGCATGAAAACCCTCGACCGTGCGGTCAATCGGCTGGCCCTGTGGATCAAGTCCTTGGTAACGCAAGCGTTGATAGCGTGGCACCACACCCCGCAAACCGGGCACCGACAAGCAGCCCTCCCAACCGTCCTCTTGCGCGTCACCCACCGGGGTGAGCACTGGGTTGATGAGCACCGTGCGCGGCACCACCGGGGCATCGGGGTAGCGCGGGTTGAATTCGCCCGAGCCAAAGATCACCACCTGCAAGTCCACCCCAATTTGGGGGGCCGCCAGGCCTGCGCCGTTGGCGGCTTGCATGGTGTCGTCCAAGTCTTGCAGCAAGACTTCTAGTTCAGGCGTGTTGAAGTGCGTCACGGGTTGCGCCACGCGCAGCAAGCGTGGATCGCCCATTTTGAGAATCTCGCGCACGGTCATGGTCAAGCTCCTTTTATGGCGCTGTTGGCGTGACGTCTTGGCTGAGCGCCGTCGCACGGTCATGCGCAGCCACCAGCGCCAACAAACCCGTTTCATCAAGTACTGGGATCCCCAGTTCTTGCGCTTTGTCGAGTTTGCTGCCCGCTTCTGCTCCGGCGACCACGCAGTGGGTTTTTTTGCTCACACTGCCCGCCACCTTCGCACCCAGCGCTTCGAGCATGTCTTTGGCTTGGTCGCGGCTCAAGGTGGGCAAGGTGCCGGTCAGCACAAAGGTCTGGCCTGCAAGCGGCAAACTCGCACCCGCTGTGGCCTCACCCTCCTCCCAGTGCACGCCACAGGCGCGCAGCTGTTCCACCACTTCCCGGTTGTGCGCTTGGTCAAAGAAGGTTCGCAAGCTCTGCGCCACCACCGGACCGACATCGGGCACTTGCAGCAGCTGATCGAGCGTGGCATCCATGATCGCGTCGAGCTTGCCAAAGTGACGCACCAGCTCTTTGGCGGTGGCTTCACCCACGTGGCGAATGCCCAAACCAAACAAGAAGCGTGGCAGCGTGGTCTGCTTGGATTTTTCAATGCTGGCCAACACGTTGTTGGCGGATTTTTCGGCCATGCGCTCCAAGCTGGCCAAGGCGGTAAAACCCAAACGGTAGAGATCGGGCAAGGTGTTGACCACACCGGCATCGACCAGCTGCTCGACCAACTTGTCGCCAAGGTCTTCAATTTCAACCGCACGGCGGTGGGCAAAGTGCAGGATGGCTTGCTTGCGCTGTGCGCTGCAAAACAAGCCACCGGTGCAGCGGTGATCGGCCTCGTCTTCTTCGCGCACGGCGGCGCTGCCACACACCGGGCAGGTGGTGGGCATGGTGAAGATCTGGGCTTCGTGCAAGCGCTTTTCGGCAATGACCGAGACCACCTCAGGAATCACGTCCCCGGCACGGCGCACCACCACGGTGTCGCCCACCCGCACGTCTTTGCGGCGGGCTTCTGTTTCGTTGTGCAAGGTGGCATTGGTCACCGTGACCCCACCGACAAACACCGGCGCCAACTTGGCCACGGGGGTGAGTTTGCCGGTGCGCCCCACCTGCACTTCAATGGCTTGCACGGTGGTGAGTTGCTCTTGCGCCGGGTATTTGTGGGCCACCGCCCAACGTGGCTCGCGCGTGACAAAGCCGAGTTGACGCTGCCAGTCGAGACGGTTGACCTTGTAGACCACGCCATCGATGTCGAACGGCAGCGCATCGCGCGCTTGCCCCATGCGCTGGTGAAACGCCACCAAGCCTTGCGCCCCTTGCACGGTGCTGGTTTGTTCGGCCACCGGAAAGCCCCAGTCACGCAGCGCCATCAGCAACTCGTAGTGGGTGTCAAAGTGTGGCCCGCCTTGGTCCTCGGGCGTGACTTCGCCCAAACCATAGGCGAAAAAGCTCAAGGGCCGCTCAGCGGCAATCGCCGGGTCGAGCTGACGCACCGCACCGGCTGCGGCATTGCGTGGGTTGACGAAGGTTTTTTCACCCTTCATGCCCTGCGCGATGCGCGCGCGTTGGCGCTCATTGAGCGCTTCAAAGTCGGTCCGGGCCATGTAGACCTCGCCACGCACTTCCAGCACCTCGGGCACGTGCAAGCCCGCATCGTCAAACAAGGAATCGCCCGGGGGTGGGGTGTGCAGCTTGAGTGGAATTTGCCCAATGGTGCGGATGTTTTGGGTCACGTCCTCGCCCATTTCGCCATCGCCGCGCGTGGCCGCCTGCACCAGCACGCCGTGCTCGTAGCGCAAGCTCATGGCCAGGCCATCAAACTTCAACTCGGCCACATAGTCCACCCCGGGGTCGGACTCGGTGAGCGACAACTCTTTGCGAATGCGGACATCAAAGGCCTCGGCACCCGTGGCTTCGGTGTCGGTCTCGGTGCGAATGCTCAGCATGGGCATGGCATGGCGCACGCTGGCAAAAGCGTCCAGCGGTTGGCCGCCCACGCGTTGCGTGGGTGAGTCGGGCGTCAACAGCTCTGGATGCGCCGCTTCAAGGGCTTGCAACTCTTTGAAGAGGCGGTCGTACTCGGCGTCTGGCATCGTCGGGGCGTCCAGCACGTAGTAAAGATGGCCGTGTTGGTGCAACTGCGCACGCAACTCGGCAGCTCGGTAAACAGGGGAAGGACTAGACTTCAAAAGTTCTCCAGGCTGCGCCACACAGCGCCTAGAAAAAAGCTCAACTGAACAAACGCCGCGCCTGGGGCGATCCAGCAGACAAGTCGCGGGCGTCCAGCGTGTCATAGAGTGCCTGCAAGTCGCGGGCAATCCCGCCAATGGCGGCTTCTGACAAACGCTGGCCGTTGTCGTCGGTCACGGTGCCATCCATCACGCGTGCGAGCTCGTGGGCGGTTTGCACCATGCGGGCAAACGGCTCCTCTTGGCGGTCGACTTGAGGCACATCCAAGGACAAGGTGAGCTCGCGAATGGCCGACTGCGCTGGGTCTTCGGCCATGGCCGCTTGGGTATCAAACATCAAACCCAGCACCGGTGGCAGGCCCACCGCAGGCGCTGGCACCACCATGCGACCCGGAATGACACCGGCGACAAAGCCCAAGCGGGCGGCGTTTTGTTGCACATAGCCCGGGCTCCACGCGGCCTTGGTGGCTTTGAGGGTGAAGCTCAGTTGTGCATCGTGGGCGCTGGCAAAGCTGTCGAGCTCGCGCGCACGCGCGACTTCTTCGAGCATGTCAGGAAATTCGGGGGCACCGTTGATGGCATCGGCAAAGCTTTGGGTTTTCACCACGAACTCAGAGAACTCAATTTCATTCAAAGCGCCCATGCGGTTGGCCAATTGCACACCGGCTTGAAATGCGCTGTAGCGCTGGCCGTTGCGCGGGGGCTCCCACAAGCCAGTCGCCGCATTCAAGCCCTCGACGGTGAACAATTTGTTGCCCACGCGGCGGCTCGGTGGCAATGCAGCCAATGTGGCTTCACCGGAGATGGGCGTGTCAATTTCAACCGGCGCCAGCACATCAATCAGCGCATCCAGGCTGAGGCGTTTCTCTGTGGGAAGGGTCATGGACGACGCGTCATCCATGACTTTGGCAATCATCGGGGCCAAGCCTTGATCGTGCGTGTCTGCCGTGTGTTGCATGGCACGCTGCGCACTGACACGGGCTTCGGCGGCACGGTCGGCGGCTTTTTCAGCGGCCAAGCGTTGCAACTCGGCTTCGTCGGGCACACGTTGGGCATGCTGGGTGGCTTGTTGCATCATGACCCGGGCCATGTCGGCCACCGGGTCGTCACTGGGGTCGGCTGGCCTGGCCTGGTCCGTGTCGGTCACCGACAGATGGGGCGAATCAAATACCGGCTCTTGCGGCTGCAAGGGCACGGCAGGACCCGCATGGTCAGCGGTGTTGCTGGTGGGCTCGGGCATGGGCTCGGCCTGACGTGGCTTGTTTTTGCGCGAGGTCCAGGTGCTGTGGGCCACCACACCTGCCAACACCACGCCCCCGGCGATGGCTAAACCTATTTGAAGACTGCTCATGGCTTACTTTGATGTCAAGCGGCGTCGACCATGGACACGGCCGACTCCATGTCAACGGCCACGATGCGAGAAACACCTTGTTCTTGCATGGTCACGCCGATGAGTTGTTCAGCCATTTCCATGGCGATCTTGTTGTGCGAAATAAACAGGAACTGGGTCTCTTTGGACATGCTCGAGACCAGCTTGGCATAGCGCTCGGTGTTGGCGTCGTCCAGCGGCGCATCCACCTCGTCAAGCAAGCAAAAGGGTGCTGGGTTGAGTTGGAAAATCGCAAACACCAGGGCAATGGCGGTGAGCGCTTTTTCGCCGCCAGACAACAAATGGATGGTTTGGTTTTTCTTGCCCGGCGGCTGGGCCATGACCTGCACGCCCGAGTCCAGAATTTCTTCGCCGGTCATCACCAAACGCGCATTGCCTCCGCCAAACAGCTCGGGGAACATCTTGCCGAAATGCTCGTTGACGATTTTGAAGGTGCCGCCCAGCAGTTCGCGGGTTTCGCCGTCGATCTTGCGAATCGCGTCTTCCAGGGTGTTCATGGCTTCGTTCAAGTCGGCCGACTGGGAGTCCAAGAAGGTCTTGCGCTCGGTGGCCGAGGCCAGCTCTTCCAGCGCAGCCAGGTTCACCGCCCCCAAGGCGGCCACTTCGCGGTGCAGGCGGTCGATCTCACCTTGCAAGCCGCCCAAGCGCACATTGTTGAGTTGGATGGACGCGGCCACGGCCTCGAGGTCGGCTTGCGCATCGGCCAGCAGTTGCGTGTATTGCTCCAACCCCAAGCGGGCCGCTTGCTCTTTGAGCTGGAAGTCGGTGATGCGTTGGCGCAATGGCTCGAGTTCACGCTCGAGCTGCAAGCGGCGCTCGTCGCTGGCACGCAGTTTGGTGGTCAAGTCGTCGTACTCGCTGCGCTTGGCGCCCAAGCTGGCTTCGCGTTCGAGCTTGATGTTCAAGGCGTTTTGCAGGCCCGCTTGGGCCGCTGCATCGGTCAGGCGGGTCAAGTCTTCTTGCACCCGTTGCTCTTCCACCGCCACGCTGGCCGCTTGTTGGGTGGCGGTGTCGATGATGCGTTTGAGTTCGGCCTCACGCGTGGCCAAACTGCGCTGCGCGAATTGGGCTTCTTGGGCTTGGCGCTCCAAGCTGCGTTGTTGTTCGCGGCTGTCGTTCAAACGGCGTTCGGCGTTGATGACCGCTTCGTCCAGCTGGGCATGGCGCTCTTGGCTGTCGGCCAATTGCATGTCCAGCTCTTCAAAGCGGGCTTCAGCCGCCACACGGCGCTCTTGCAACTCCGTCAGTTGGGCCTCGACTTCACCGAGGTCGCCACTGATTTGCTCGCTGCGGGCGCGGGTTTGTTCGGCCAGCTGCGACAAACGCAAGGTCTCGACCTGCAAGGCATGGGCGTTGGTTTGTGCTGCAGTGGCTTCGTTGCGGATGCTCACCAACCGCTGCGAGGCGTCGCTGTAAGCGGCTTCGGCACGCACCAGGGCGTGGCGGGCTTCGTCGCTGATCAGGGCTTGGGCCTTGGTGCTTTTGTCGAGGTTTTCAATTTCTTGCGCACGCGCCAGCAAGCCCGATTGTTCGCTGTCTTGCGCATAAAAGCTCACGCTGTGGGCGCTGATGGCGTGGCCCGTGGGCACATAAATCACCTGGCCGGGCTGCAAGCTGCTGCGCTTGGCCAGCGCTTCGTCCAGGTTGGAGGCGGTGAAGCAACCGCTGAGCCAGTCGGTCAACAGGGCTTTTTGACCTGCGTCGTTGAGTCGCAGCAAGTCAGACAAACGGGGCAAGGCACTTGACGCTTCGGGGGCCGCGGCCAGCGGAGGCGTGTAGAAGGCCAGTTTGGCCGGTGGTGCATCCCCGCCAAATGACCGCACCATGTCCAGACGGCTGACTTCCAGCGAGGCCATGCGCTCGCGCAAAGCGGCCTCTAAGGCGTTTTCCCAACCGGTGTCGATGTGGATGCGACTCCACAAGGCTTGCAGGCCGTCCAAGCCGTGTTTGGCCAACCAGGGTTTGAGCTTGTCGTCGGTTTGTACTTTTTCTTGCAGCGCTTTGAGGGCTTCCAAGCGGGCCGAAATATCGGCTTGCTTGGTTTGTTCGGCGTTCACAGTTTGCTGGGCTTGGCGGCGCGCCTCGTCCAACTGAGGCACGCTGGCCTGCAACTCTTCGAGTTGCGCTGCCGTCACATCGGCCTGGGCTTGTGCTTCTTGCAGCTGCGCTTGCAAGTTGCTCAGACGGGCGTCGTCGGGGGCAGCCAAAGCATTTCGGTCAGCGCTCAAGCGCTCGTGACGGGCGTTCAGGGCCCGCGATTGCTCTTCGATGTTGCGCTGGTCAGCGGCCAGCACCTGGATGTGCTGCTGCACCTGGACCACGCTGCCACGCTGCGCGTTGCTTCGCTGTTGGGCGGTGCGCAGGGCTTCTTCCAAATCAGGCAGTTGCATGGCCTGCTCTTGCACCTGCGCGGCCAAGAGCATGGCCTGCTCTTCACCGTTCAAGGCGTGTTCGGCCAAGGTTTCGATTTCTTGCTGCGCCTGTTCGCTTTGCTGGGCCCAGTGCGCGGTTTGTTCTTTGATTTGCACCAAACGCGCTTCGGCGCGTTGACGGCCTTCCACCACAAAGCGGATCTCGGCCTCCAAGCGTCCCACTTCGGCACTGGCTTCGTACAAAGCGCCCTGCGCTTGGTTGACTTGATCCCCTGCGGCGTAGTGGGCTTGGCGCACCGTTTCTAGATCTGCCTCGATGTGGCGCAAATCGGCCAAGCGCGACTCCAGGTCGTTGACGGCTTTGTCGGCTTGGGTTTTCAGGCCGACTTGGTCAGCTTCGGCCTCAGCACGGCGCAAGAACCACAGCTGTTGCTGCTTCAAGGTCACGTCGGCTTGCAGCGCGTGGTAACGGTTGGCCACCTCGGCTTGCTTTTCCAGCTTCTCTAAATTGGCGTTCAGCTCGCGCAGGATGTCTTCGACCCGGGTCAGGTTTTCACGCGTGTCGCTGAGGCGGTTTTCGGTTTCGCGGCGGCGCTCTTTGTACTTGGACACGCCCGCGGCTTCTTCCAAAAACAAGCGCAACTCTTCGGGCTTGGATTCGATGATGCGGCTGATGGTGCCCTGGCCAATGATGGCGTAGGCACGTGGGCCCAGGCCGGTGCCCAAGAACACGTCTTGCACGTCCCGGCGACGCACCGGCTGGTTGTTGATGTAGTAGCTGCTGGTGCCATCGCGGGTCAGCACGCGCTTGACCGCGATCTCGGCAAACTGGCTCCATTGGCCGCCGGCGCGGTGGTCGGCGTTGTCAAACACCAGCTCAACGCTGGAGCGGCTGGCCGCTTTGCGGGTGGTGGTGCCATTGAAGATGACGTCTTGCATGGACTCGCCACGCAGCTCACTGGCCCGGCTTTCGCCCAGCACCCAGCGCACGGCGTCCATGATGTTGGATTTGCCGCAACCGTTGGGGCCCACCACACCGACCAACTGGCCGGGCAACAGGAAATTGGTGGGTTCCGCGAAGGACTTGAAACCCGATAACTTGATGGAATTCAGACGCACCGAAAAGCCTCTTGAAAGAGAGGGGTGATCATAAACGGCTGGACCAGGCGCGAACCTCGCCCAAAAGTGCCTCTAAATTAGGCAGGATCGATTCAAAGGACGATTTTGTTGCGCTCAAGGGCTGATTTCGGCTGATTTGGTACAAATCAATCACGGCTTGCGCCAAGACCGGGGCTGCAAACAAAGACATGAACCCCTTGAGCGCATGCAGCGAATGCTCGACCTTCAAGCCGTCGTTGTCCGCCAAGCCAGCTTGGATGGTGGTCATTTCTTGGACCAGACTGGCTTCAAAGGTGGCCATGAGTTCGCGCATCTGGACATCGTCGGTGGCAAATTCTTGGGCACCACGCAGGTCAAGCCAGGTTGAAGGTGAAGTGAGGTGGGTATTCATGGGCTGGGGGCAGGGATAATAGCAGCCATGAATCCCCTGCTTTCTCGCCTCCAGCCCTATCCTTTTGAGCGGCTGAAACAGCTGTTTGCCCCCATCACACCCAACCCGGCGTATCCAGCGATCAGCCTTGGCATTGGTGAGCCGCGCCATGCCACGCCAACCTTGGTGTTGGACGCGCTGGCCCATGCCACACAAGCCTTGGCGGCCTACCCCGCCACGGCGGGTCTGCCAAACTTGCGTGACGCCTGTGCCGGATGGATGCAACGCCGCTATGGGGTGACCCTGAGCGCCGCGACCCAGGTGTTGCCTGTGAATGGCTCGCGCGAAGCCTTGTTTGCCTTTGCCCAAACGGTGATCGACCCATCCCGCCCTCAAGCCACGGTGGTGTGCCCAAATCCGTTTTATCAAATCTACGAAGGTGCGGCCTTGCTGGCAGGCGCCACACCCTATTACGTACCCAGCGACCCAGCGCTGAACTTCAACGTCAACTGGGACAGCGTGCCCGACAGCGTCTGGGCCAACACCCAGTTGCTGTTTGTTTGCTCGCCCGGCAACCCCACGGGCTCGGTCATGCCCTTGGCCGACTGGGAAAAACTGTTTGCGCTGAGCGACCGCCACGGTTTTGTGGTGGCCAGCGACGAGTGCTACAGCGAGATTTATTTCCGCGACGAGCCTCCTTTAGGTGGCTTGGAAGCCGCCGTCAAGTTGGGGCGCTCTGACTTCAAAAACCTGGTGGCCTTCACCAGCTTGTCCAAGCGCAGCAATGTGCCGGGCATGCGCAGCGGCTTTGTGGCGGGGGATGCCAATATCCTGAAACAGTTCTTGCTCTACCGCACCTACCACGGCAGCGCCATGAGCGGCATGGTGCAAGCCGCCAGCGTTGCCGCTTGGAACGACGAGGCCCATGTGGTGGCCAACCGGGCCATGTACCGCGACAAATTTGCCGCCGTCACCCCCTTGTTGGCCGAGGTGATGGACGTGCGCTTGCCCGATGCGGGCTTTTACCTG
>CANFJA010000061.1 GCA_947447235.1 Comamonadaceae bacterium | reverse complement strand
GCTTTGCACATGTCGTAGATGGTCAGCAGCGCCACTTGCACGGCGGTGAGGGCCTCCATCTCCACGCCGGTTTGCCCCACGGTCTCGACCGTGGCGGTGCATTGAATGCTGTGGCTGTTTGCGTTCATGACGAACTCAACGGCCACGCGCGTCAAGGCCAGCGGGTGACACAGGGGAATCAAGTCACTGGTTTTTTTGGCGGCTTGAATGCCCGCAATGCGCGCAATGCCCAACACATCGCCTTTTTTGGCGTTGCCGCTGTGCACCAGCTCAAACGTGGCGGGCAACATCTGAATGAAGCCGCGTGCCACACCCACCCGTCGGGTGTGCGCTTTGTCGGCCACATCCACCATGTGGGCTTGGCCGTGGGCATCAAAGTGGGTGAGCGTAGACATAGGCAAATTCACAGCGGGTTAACATGACAAGCGCATCATACGATCCGCCTGTTTGACCTCTGCGTGCCCATGCTTTCACCAATTTGTCTTTCTCCCTGGCTGCGACACGCATGGCGACGCATCGGCCTGTTGGGCCTGTGCCTGAGTTTGGGTTTGCCGCTCAATACCTTGCACGCCCAAACGCCTGCGGGTCGCTTGCCCAATTTGGGCGACGGCGCCGAATTGCCTTTGGGTGCGGAGCGCCGATTGGGCGAGAGCATTGCGCGAGAAATTTACCGCGACCCCGACTATTTGGATGACCCCGTGTTGGGCGACTACTTGCAGTCCATTTGGCAAGTGCTGATGGCCTCGGCCCGTCAACGCGGTGAACTCACGCCCGAGTTGGAGCAGCAATTTGCCTGGGAGGTGGCGCTCATTCGTGATCGAAGCATCAACGCCTTTGCCTTGCCGGGCGGCTATTTGGGCGTGCACTTGGGGCTGATTTCTGCCGTGACCAGTGCCGACGAGTTGTCCTCTGTGCTGGCGCACGAACTCAGCCACGTGACCCAGCGCCACATCGCCCGCATGATTGCGCAACAAGGCCGTCAAGGCCCGATGGTGGCCGCCGCCATGATCCTAGGGATGCTGGCTGCCAGTCGCACGCCATCGGCCAGCGGCATGAGTGCCGCCAACGCCGTGATGGTGGGTGGTTCGGCGGCGGCCATGCAAAGCCAGTTGAACTTTTCGCGCGACATGGAGCGCGAGGCCGATCGCATTGGCTATGGCGTGATGACCGAAGCAGGGTTTGAGCCCATGGGGTTTGTCACCATGTTTGAAAAACTCCAGCAAGCGGCGCGTTTGAATGACAACGGTTCATTTCCCTACTTGCGCAGCCACCCCATGACCAATGAGCGCATTGCCGACGCGCAAGCCCGCCAGCAGTTGTTGCCTCTGCGGCCTGCGCTGGCTTTGCGCACGATGCATGCCATGATGGCGGCACGTGCCCAAGTGCTCACGGGTCCCGGCGTCGATGCGCTGCGCGCCATCAGCGCCCAAGCCACGGCCAGCAACTTGGGCACAGCGCCGGTGGCCAAGCAAGCCGGCGTGTTGTACGGCGCCACCCTCGCTGAGATGAGCTTGCGCGAGTGGGCGTTGGCCCAACAACATCTGTCTCGCTTGCAGGCCCTGCTTCAGTTAGACGCCTCTGCGGTCTATGCCGTGCGCTTGCTGTCGGCAGAACTTGCTCTGGCCTCGGGAGACGCCTCCCAAGCGCTGGCTGTGCTCGAGCCCAAAGCCCGGGTGCTGGCCCCAGATGACCGTGCTGGCCACATGCTGTTGGCACGCGCGCGCTTGGCCAGCCAACAAGCAGGTCAAGCCAAGCTGGCCAGCCAAGCCTTGATGCTGTGGGTCAACCAGCACCCACGCGACGCATTGGCGTGGCAGTTGCTTTCTACTGCCTATGAGCAGCAAGGCGACAACCTGCGTGCGATTCGTGCGCAGGCTGAATCGAGGGCCGTAGAGTTGGACTACCCAGCAGCGGTCGATCGACTCAAAGCCGCCCAAGAGTTGGCGCGCACGATGTCGCGCGAAGGCCGCTTGGACCGAGGGGGTCACATTGAAGCATCGATCATCGATGCACGCTTGCGTTCGTTAGAGAATTTGCGGCGCGAACAAGCGCTCCAGCGCTGAGTCAATCACCAGCCCCAACGCGGAGTAAACCAGCGAGCCCAGCAACGCGGCCCCAAAGCCTTGCACTTGAAAGCCGTCCAAGATGCCTGCCGCCGCCCAAAACATCAGGGCGTTGATGACAAACAAAAACAAGCCGAGCGTGAAAAACGTCACGGGCAGCGTGACGACCACCAGCGCAGGCCGCACGATCAAGTTGAACAAGCCAATGACAAAGGCAGCGATCAAGGCGGCGCCAAAACCGGTGACTTGCACACCGCTGTAGAGATGCGCCAAGGCCAGCAGTGCCACCGCGTGGAGTAACCAAGAAAAAATAAGCTTCATGTCAGCCCAGCATAGCATCCCAGCTATCATCCACACCCCTCCAAAGCCCCGGTTTATCAGCGAGCCCTCTTTAGCGCCATGTCAGGCATCCACATCACCGACATCGAAGCCGCCATCAATTTTTGGCGCGACAAAAAGCCGTCTCCCGATGGCGTCACACTCGCGCCTGAAATTCGTGCCTTGGCAGAGGTCTATGCCCTGATGGTCTATTACCGCGAAGACCAAGCCGCCGAAAAAGGTTTTCCACCCAAGGCCTATGACGCGTGGCTGACTTGGTACCAGAGCACCCCAGACACGCCCTGCATTGCGATTTGCTCTACCAGCCAAGGCGACCCCGAATGCAAGGGGTGCGGCCGCAGCTTTGACGAGGTGCAGTACTGGACCGAAATGTCACCCGCAGACAAGCGCAGCACGTGGCGGCGCATCAGCCTCATCGGCACGTCGTGGCGGTTCAACAAGTACGCGGAGCGTGCGTCCGAAAAGCTCAGAGAAGGTTCAACCTCTTAACGATGGCTGCGCTCGGGCTTACTTCCAGCGCTCACACTCGATGTCCACGGTGGTCTTGCCGTTGCTCATCATCACCACGCCCTCTTGCACCGTGGCTTGCAACTGCATGCTGCGCTCGGCCAGCTTGGCCAGTTCTTGCGAGGCCGCACTGGGAATGCGCCACACCTGCAAGCTGCTGGGCTTGATGAGTTTGTTTTGCATGGTGCGCCACCACACCTCGCCCGAGCTGGAGAACACATACAGCATCACCTGGTCGGCTTTGCTACAGGCTTTGAGCAGCGGTTTTTCTTCGGGCTGACCCACTTCAATCCACAGCCGCGTGCGACCGGTGTAGTCGCGCAGCATCACGTCGGGTTCATTGGGGTCAGACAAGCCAGCGCCAAAGCCCAGCACGCCGTCGCCGTTGCACATGTCTTGCAGCTGGTGGGCTTGCAGCGACAGCGCTACCAGTCGAACCATCATGCGTTCGTCGGTTTCGCTGGGGTGGCGCGCCAGGGTGAGCGCGTGGTCGGCGTAGTAGCCGTGGTCAATGTCGGCGATCTGAACGTTCGCCTTGAAGATGGTGGATTTGATCGCCATGGTGTGTGCGTCGCTCAGACGCGGCGGGCCAGCTCTGCCGCCTTGCCCACGTAGCTGCCAGGCGTCATGGCCAACAGGCGGTCGATCTCAGGCTGTGGAATCTCCAGCGAGCGAATCAAACCATGCAGGGCTTCGGGCGTCACAGTTTTGCCGCGTGTCACCTCTTTGAGTTTTTCATACGCACCCTGCACGCCATAGCGGCGCATCACAGTTTGAATCGGCTCTGCCAGCACTTCCCAGGCCGCATCCAGGTCAGCGTCCAGGGCTTCGCGGTTGAGTTCCAATTTGTTCAAGCCCACATGCAGCGATTGGTAAGCCAGCGCGGTATAGCCCATCGCCACGCCCATGTTGCGCAACACCGTGGAGTCGGTCAAATCCCGTTGCCAACGGCTGATCGGTAACTTCTCGCTCAGGTGTTTCAGCACCGCATTGGCCAGACCCAAGTTGCCTTCGGCGTTTTCAAAATCAATGGGGTTGACTTTGTGCGGCATGGTGGACGAGCCAATCTCGCCTGCTTTCAAACGCTGCTTGAAATAGCCCAAGGACACATAGCCCCACACATCGCGTGACCAGTCGATCAAGATGGTGTTGGCACGTGCCACCGCATCGAACAACTCGGCCATGTAGTCGTGAGGCTCGATCTGAATGCTGTAGGGCTGAAACGTCAGCCCCAAACCCAAGGGCTCGGGTGTTTCCACCACGTGGCGGCTGAAGGCTTCCCAGTCCACATCGGGCCAGGCGCTCAGGTGGGCGTTGTAGTTGCCCACCGCGCCGTTCATCTTGGCCATCATGGGCACAGCGGCAATGCGCGCGCGCACGGTGTGCAAGCGCATCACCACGTTGGCCACTTCTTTGCCCACCGTGGTGGGGCTGGCGGTCTGGCCGTGGGTGCGACTGAGCATGGGCACATCGGCGTAGGTGTGCGCCATCTCGCGCAGCTTGGCAATCAAGCCATCCAGGCCCGGCAACACCACGAGGTCGCGGCTGGCTTTGAGCTGCAAGGCGTGGCTGGTGTTGTTGATGTCTTCGCTGGTGCAGGCAAAGTGCACAAACTCGGCGGCCGCTTCCAACTCGGCATGCCCCTTGAATTGGTTCTTGATCCAGTACTCCACGGCCTTCACATCGTGGTTGGTGGTCTTCTCGATTTCTTTGATGGCCAAAGCGTCTTCGGTGGAAAACTGGCTCACCAAGCCCAGCAAGTGGCTGCGGGCTGCGGCGCTCAAGGGCTTGAACTCGTCAAAGCCCGCGTCGCTCAAGGCGATGAACCAGGCGATTTCAACCTGCACACGGCGGTGCATATAGCCTTGCTCGCTCATCAAAGGGCGCAGGGCGGAGAGTTTGGCGGCGTATCGGCCGTCCAGCGGCGACAAGGCCGTGACTTGGGTAATGCTCATCCTCAGATTTTAGGTGCAGGGTGTTTGGGCCTCACAAAACCGCGTGCAAGGTGCTTTGAGCGACTGCTGCAGCAGGCCTTGGGGCACAGGCGCTTCTTGGCTCGTTAAAATTCGGGCTTCGACATTAATCTGCCACGCATGAAACTCATCGGTGCCATCACCAGTCCCTACGTCCGCAAAGTACGCATCGTCATGGCTGAAAAGAAACTGGACTACCAGTTCTTGCTCGAAGACGTCTGGTCCGCCGACACCCACATCGCTGACGCCAATCCCTTGGGCAAGGTGCCGTGTTTGATCATGGAGGGTGGCGAAGCGCTGTTTGATTCGCGCGTCATCGTGGAATACGTCGACACCTTGTCGCCTGTGGGCAAGCTCATCCCTCCCGGTGGGCGCGACCGCGCCGAAGTCAAAACCTGGGAGGCCTTGGCCGATGGCTTGCTCGACGCGGCCATTCTGGCGCGCCTAGAAGCCCACTGGCCCGGTCGGGCTGACGGCGAGCGCAGCCAGGCGTGGATTGAACGTCAGATGAAAAAAATCGACGACTGCTTGGCCGCCATGGACCGCGCTTTGGCCGAGCGCAACTACTGCATGGGCATTCATCTGAGCTTGGCCGACATTGCCGTGGGTTGCGCTTTGGGCTATTTGGATTTTCGTTTTGCCACCATCGATTGGCGCAGCGACCACCCCAACTTAGGCGCCTTGTACGAGCGCTTGGCGCAACGCCCCAGCTTTCAAGACACCCAAGCTGCTTGAGCCGTGGTTCGGTGTGTCCGATGCGCACACGTTTCACACACCCTGCATTCAAGCCAAGCGCCGGCGGCGCTAGAGCCGTGCGTGGCTCAGCCCCTGGCGCGGCGTTTGAGCCAGCGCATCAACGCGCCGACAACGGGTAACTTTTCGTACAGCTCTTCGGCCGCGTCCCAGTAGTCACGGTGCAAGGCGACACGCCAGATGCCATCGTCGAGACGCAGCACCAGGTGACTGGCGCCACGGATGGTGTGGGTGGTGGTCGGTGAGTGGCCGCGAAACGCAAATAAAAAATCCCAGGTCACAAAACAGTGCGTGCCTTGTTGCACACACTGGGTGACGACAAAGCGCGGCGCGTCCAGGGCTTCAAACATGTGTTCAAAAATAGCGCGGATCGCAGGCACGCCCGTCACCTCGTTGAAGGGGTCTTTGAACTGTGCGTCGTCGCTGTAGATGTGCGCAATCTGCGCCACATCACTGGGCTGCAGTTGTTCAAAAAAACGCACCACACGCGCGACGGCGGCTTCTGGCGTGTCGTTCTGTGGGCGAGGGTCTGCCGCGTGCATCAAGGTCTCACATGCCCGTGGCGCGGTGCACGATGGCAAAGTACCAGCGGTAAGGCAACAGGCGCAACAGCTTGAGCCAGCGCGTGAAGCGCTTGGGGAAATGAATTTCAAACAGTCCGCGTGCCCAACCTTGCAACATGGCCTGTGCCGCCTCTTCGGGGCTGATCAAGGCGGGCATGGCGAAGGTGTTCTGTGCGGTCAGGGGCGTGGCCACAAAACCCGGGTTGACCACGCTCACACCGATGCCTTCGCAGGCAAGGTCCATGTACAGGGCCTCGGCCAGGTGAATCAAGGCCGCTTTGGTGGGGCCATAGGCCAGGCTTTGTGGCAAGCCTCGGAACCCTGCCACGCTGGAGATCAAGCTCAGGTGGCCCTGGCCTTGTTGCAACAAGTGCGGCAATACGGCGTCGAGCATGTGCAGTGCGCCGGTGTAGTTCACCGCTTGGTGCTGCAGCATCTCGGGCAGCGAATAAGCGGTGGCGCGCACCGCCTTGTAGTAGCCGGCGCAATACACCACCACATCCAGCCCTTGCAGCGCCTGCACTTGCTCGGCCACCTGGCGCATGGCTTGGGCGTCGGTCACATCCAAGGCAAAGGCATGGGCGCCCGCGTGCGCTTGAACAAACGCTGCCAACAACTCGCCTTGGCGCGCTGACACCACCACGCGTGCGCCCGCCGCATGCAGCGCTTGCGCGGTGGCCAAGCCAATGCCGCTGGACGCCCCGATCAGCCACACACTGCGGCCTGACCATTGGGTGAGGGGTGGGTTCATGGGCCGCATGTCAGGCGCGCCGTTGGAACGACAGGGTCACATCGCCCAGGTGGATGCCCCACTTGGTCATGCGTGCTTTGTTGAGCATGACCTGTGGGTTCATCAGGTACATCCAATCGTCCATCTGCACATTCCAGACTTGGCCGTCGACGGGCAGCGCCAAGGTGTAGCCCCAGCGAAAGCTGTTGCCACGGGTTTGGCCTTGGGCCGTGCCCACCACATCGCCCGCCGTGCCGCTGTAGGCGCCGTTGCCCAAGTGCTGCAAACGCCAAATGCGTTTGTCGCGGGTGCCATCTGAGTACACAAAGTCTTCGTCCAGCACGCCGCTGTCGCCTTGCCATTGACAGTTCATCACCACGGTGAAGCGTTTCACCACCTTGCCGTTGCGGTCGGTGAAGACGCCCCAAGCATCGACGGTGCCGTTGAAGTACTGGCGCAGGTCCAGCAGCGGGCGCTCGTTGGCATAGTCGTCTACGCTGGGGCTGGCGCAACCGCTCACGCCCACCACGGCGCCTAGCGAGGCCGCGCCTGTGAGCAGCAGGTGTCGTCGGTTCATCATGTGTGTTCTCCTTATGCAGCGCCTGCCAACAACTGTTGGCGCAACTGAGGTTGCGAGGTTTGTGGTGAGAGCCAAATGCCAAAGAAGCGGCGTGCAAATTCGGCCTCGCGAATATCACCCACCGGTTTGCCTTGGTGCAAAAACTGAGCGCCCGACTCGGGCACATACACCCCGGTGAGGGTCTCGCCACTGCGCACATTGGGCAGCAGCGCTTGCAAGCTCTGGAGCCAGGCGGCAGATTGTTCGGCACTCAAGGGCCGCTGGCCGTGTATCTCGGCGATCGAGCGCTGTGCAATGTCGCGGCCTTGAAAGTCGCGCAAATAACGCAACTCCAGCACCAAGCGCTGCGTCGCCCAATCGGCCGCAGCAAAGGCCGTGCTGCTGGCCCACAGACTGGCGTGGTAGACATCAAAGCCCCAGTAGGTGAAGCGCTGTTCGCCCACCAGCCTGGGGTTGCCCAGCAGGGGGCGCAGACGTGGCAAGGCTTGTGCGATCCACTCTTTGCCCGCAGGGCCGTCTTGGGCGAGCGCCGACCCTAGCCCGCAGGCACCAGGCAGCAGCGACATGAGCCAAGACCTGCGCTGCATCAGAGCTTCTCCAGCGTGAACTGCACCACGTCGATGTTGGCTTGCTCAAACGCGGCCTCGCAATAGGCCAGGTAGAAGTCCCAAATGCGCACAAACCGCTCGTCAAATCCCAAGGCCAGCACGCGGGGCTTGTCGGCCAAAAAGTCGTGGCGCCAACGGCGCAGCGTCTCGGCGTAGTCCAGGCCAAACGCCATCTCATCGACGATGCGCAAGCCCGCCGTTGCCGCTTGGTCACGGAACTCACGCGGACACGGCAAACAGCCGCCCGGGAAGATGTACTGCTGAATGAAGTCGGTGCTTTTGACATAGCGTTCAAACAGCGCATCGTCGATCACGATGGTTTGGATGCAGGCTTTGCCGCCGGTTTTGAGCAAGCGCTGCACGGTGTCAAAGTAGGTGGGCCAATATTCCTGGCCCACGGCTTCGAGCATCTCGATCGAGCAAATCGCGTCATAAGGCCCGTCGTCGATGTCGCGGTAGTCTTGCAAGCGCAAGTCGCTGTTGGCCGTCAGCCCCATGCGTTGCATGCGGTCTTGGGCGTAGGCCAGTTGTTCGTGGCTCAGCGTCACGCCGTGCATGCGGCCACCAAACTCCAGGCCACCCATCTCGGCCAATGCGCCCCAGCCGCAACCAATCTCCATCACCCGGTCGCCGGGCTTGACGCCGACCATGCACAAGGCGCGGTGCACTTTGGCGTTTTGCGCCTGCGACAAATCTTGGCTGCGGTCATCGCCGAACCAGGCCGATGAATAGTTCATGGTGGGGTCCAGCCACAGCTGGTAGAAAGCATTGCCCAAGTCGTAATGGGCATGGATGTTTTTGGCGCTGTTGCGACGTGTGTTGCGGTGGAGCAAGTGCCGCACGCGGTAGACCAAGCGACCCAACCAGTGGCCGTAGATCAGGTCTTCCATCTCGCGTCGGTTGGCCACCAAAAGTTGCAGCAACTCTGGCAGGTGGGGCGTGCTCCAGTCGCCTGCGATGTAGCCTTCTGCAAAGCCGATGTCGCCAGATTTGATGGCTTCACTCAAGGGCTTCCAGTTGTGCAAGTGCAAGTGCGCATGCAAGCCAGGGCGGGCGTCGTCGTGTTGGCCAAACTGGGTGGTGCGGCCATCGGGCCACATCACACTCAGGCTGCCGTGACGCAGTTTTTGCAACAAGCCCACAACCCGCCGCGCGCTGGTGGGCATGTCGTCCAGCGGTGGCGTCTGTGAAGCGGACAAAGAAGAGGTCTCGGTGTTCATGGTGCTTGGGGACATGGGTCAGCGGGTCACAAAGTCTGGGGGCGGGGTGGGTTTGGTGAAAAAGCGCACACGTTTGCGCCACAGCAGCCAAGCTTGCCAGTGGATACGTGCCATCACCATCAAGGTCATCAAGGGGAAGCGCCACAGTGCGTGGATTTGTGCCGCGCGGGTGGCGGGCACCAACACGCCGCTGACGCTGGTTTGAATCAGCGGTCCTTGCGCGTCATCGTGCTCAATGCGTGCCACCGTGCGCGCATCGGTGCGCATGAAGCGAAAGCGGTAGTGGCCCGCAATGGCGCAAAACGGCGACACATGAAACACCTTGTTGGCCACCAGCTCGACGCCCCAGCGTGGGTGGTCCAGCAAGTAGCAGTGGCGTTCGCCAAAGGTGTTGTTGACCTCCACCACGATGGCGCGCAAGCTGCCACCGGCGGCATGGCAATACCAAAAGCTCACAGGCTTGAAGGTGTAGCCCAGCACCCGTGGGTAGCAATGCAGCCACACCTCGCCGGTGGCGTCGGTGATGCCTTC
>CANFJA010000060.1 GCA_947447235.1 Comamonadaceae bacterium | reverse complement strand
TACAAGAGCAACGACAAAGTGATTGAGAACGACAACTCAGATTTCTCCAAGCAATTCCAAAAGAAACCCATTTACGCGGACCAAGCGCGCAACTTGCGCTTGATGCAGTTGGCGTGCCCTTGAGCCACGGGGCTCACCTTGTGCCGCGCGTGCAAGGTGGAGCAAGTGCACCTTAGAACGTGGCCGCGATGGCTTGGTGCAGTGCGGGTGTGATCTCGGGCATGACCCCAAACCACGCATGAAACGCGGGGCGCGCTTGGTTGAGCAGCATGCCCAAGCCGTTGACTGTGGTGTGGCCACGTGCACGTGCGGCGGCCAAGAGGGGTGTTTCCAGCGGAATGTAGATGGCGTCCGACACCAAGGCCGAGGCAGGCAATGCATCCAAGTGCACATCCAGCCCAGGCTGGCCATGCATGCCTTGGTTGGTGGTGTTGACCAACAAGGCCACGCCGGCCATGGCGTCGTTGCATTCGCGCCAGTCGAATACCTTCACGCGCTCACCCAACAAAGCGGCGAGGTCATCGGCTTTGCTGCGTGTGCGGTTGACCAGGCGCACTTCAGGGGCGCCCTCGTCGAGCAAGCTCAACACCACCGCACGTGCCGCACCGCCTGCGCCCAACACCAGCGCAGGGCCGGCGTCAGCGCGCCAATCGGGCTTGGCATCACGCAGACTTTGGATGTAGCCAAAGCCATCGCTGTTGAAACCATGCAAGCTGCCATCGGCTTGCACGACGATGGTGTTGATGGCGCCCATGCGTTGGGCCACAGGATCCACCACATCCACCATCGCCATGGTGTTGACCTTGTGCGGAATGGTGATGTTGCAACCGGCAAAGCCCAAAGCGGGCAAGCCCCGAATGGCATCGGTCAGCTTATCGGGCTGCACCTGTAACAAGGCATAGGCGCCACGCAAACCGTATTGGGCAATCCAGTGGTTGTGGATGACAGGTGAACGCGAATGTGCCACGGGCCAACCCATGACACCGGCCAAAATGAATTTCTGATCAGACACACCACACCTTGTTTCTTGTTAAGACGACGAATAAATCGATCACCACTTGCTCGTCAAGCACCGCAGCTCCCCTTTGACGGTGTGAAAAACCATGGTTTCTCGTGGTGCGCGACATGAATTCAATGGCCGGAAATTTAACAGGTTTGTCGGCGGCAAAAAGTGGCATGCTGTGCCGTCTAGACTTTAGGCCTGAGCGGCACTCGTGCATCGTGCACCGTGCTTTGTCGCTCGATCTTTGAAAAGGACACAAGATGGCAATCGGTTGGCTCAAAGCGATTCAAAGCGTTCCGTGGTCGGACGTGATCAGCAACGCCCCCAAAGTGGCAGAGGGTGCCAAAGGCTTGTGGGACCGTGTGGCCAAAAAAGCTGGCATCGACGCCAGCCCTGAAACGTCGTCGCCCACACAAGACATCACGCCCCCCACCGAGCTGGAACAACTGCACGCTGATCTGGCACGCTTGAGCCAAGATCAGCAGCAGTTGGCGTCTCAGCTGGCGTCAGCCACAGAACTGATCAATACCTTGGCGCAACAAAACCAAAACTTGGTGCAGCGGGTAGACCGCTTGCAAAGCCGCCTGCGCTGGCTTTTTGGGATGCTCGGGCTGGGGTTGTTGGGTTTGGCCGTTCTGTGGCTGAACAGCGCGGGGGTCGGTGGCCTGATCGCCTAACCCCGAACCGGCAACACCTGGGCCAAGCGGTGGGCCAACTCCTCAGATCGCAAAGAGGTTTGGTAGTCGTGCTGCCCCAGCGACGGGTCTGAATCGCCGAGCGCCAATCGGTCGATGTGTCGCTTCATCGACAACACCACACCGGGTTCAGCCTCTGTCAACGCTTGCACATAAGTGTCCACACGCGCGTCGAGTTCTTCAGCTGCGACCAATTCGGTCAAAAAACCCACGCGCAACATGTCCTCGTCATGCAAGGGCAAACACGTGAGAAAGATTTTCTTGGTGGCCCCCGGTCCCAAACGGCTGGTGAAGCGGCGTAGGCCGCCGGGGTAATAGTGCAAGCCAAAACGTGCTGCCGGTACAAACATGCGAGAGCCCTTCACACCGATTCGAAAATCGCAGCACAAAGCCAAATCGGTGCCGCCACCATACACACTGCCGTTCAACGCGCACACAGTGGGCAGGGGAAATTTTTCCAAGCGGTCCAACAAGTCTTCGAAGCTGCTGTCTAAGTGGGTCAAGATGGCCGTGAGGGTGTAGCCCGAAGAAAACGTGCGCGAACCACGGCCGGTGATCACCAGCACACGCAGCTCTTTTTGGCGCTCCACCTCATCAAGCCATCGCATCAAGTGGGGAATGTCCGCGGGGTCAATCCGGTTGTGTTCATGCGGGCGCGACAGCGTGATGGTGGCTCGAACGCCCGAAATGCTGAGCTGAGGAGAGCTGGGGTCAGGCGTTGTCATTCAGGCTTGATCCCTTGCTCTTTCACCACTTGCGTGAACTGTTTGATTTCACGCGAGACCAGCGCATCCAACTCGGCGGAACTGCCACCCATGATGCGTCCCGCCAAACTGTCAATGCGCGCTTTGACGCCCGGATCATTCAAGGCTTGGAGCGTGGCTTTGTGAATTTTTTG
The DNA here is from genome assembly GCA_947447235.1 of Comamonadaceae bacterium. GTDB lineage: Bacteria > Pseudomonadota > Gammaproteobacteria > Burkholderiales > Burkholderiaceae_C > Limnohabitans. The sequence continues at coordinate 7,280 of CANFJA010000060.1, read as the reverse complement.
CACCACGGCCTCGGGCGTGTTCTTGGGCACAAAGGTACCTATCCACGTGTCTGACTCGTAGCCTGGAATGCCCGACTCGGCGATGGTTTGCACATCTGGCAGCAAGGGCGTGCGCTGCGACGAGGTGATGGCAATCGCCTTGAGCTTGCCGTTTTTGATGTGTGCCATGGCGCCACTCAAGGTGCCCAGCATCGCCGGCACTTGGTTGCTCATGACGTCGGACAACGCAGGACCTGCCCCTTTGTAGGGAATATGGTCGAGCGGCTCTTTGGCCATCGATTGCAGCAAGCCGCCCGCAAAATGACCGGGTGAGCCCACGCCGCCGGTGGCGTATTGCTTGAAGCGTGGGTCTTTGCGCCCCAAGGCCAACCACTCTTGCAAGTTGTTGGCGGGCACCGACGGGTGAACCGCCAACACTTGGGGCAAGGCACCGATCAGGGTCACACCGCGTAAATCTCGCTCGGTGTTGAAAGGCAAGTTGGGCATCAGCGCTTGGTTGATGCTGTGCGACGACACGGTGAACAAAATGTTGTAACCATCGGGTTGTGCTTTGGCCACGAAGTCGGTGGCAATCGCACCACCTGCACCCGCTTTATTTTCCACAATCACGGTTTGTCCGAGCACCTCACCCAGCTTGGTGTTCAAGGAACGCGCGATGGTGTCGGAGCCACCGCCCACGGCAAAAGTCACGATGAAGCGCACCGGCTGACGCGACGGGTACTCTTGCGCCACCGCATTCAAACTGGCCAGCCCGAGGCTGGTGGCAAGACAGGCCATGGCCCATCGGCGTGAGAGAAGATTTTTCATTGAGCTGTCTCCTTGGTGTTCGTTTGCAATACAACGCGGCGTTCGAGCAGATCGGTGATGTCACCGGGGCTCCAACCCATCTCCAACAAAATCTCTCGCGTGTGCTCACCCAACACAGGTGGCGCACGGCGAATGCTGTGGCCCTGCAAGTTGTCCATGCGAACCGGGCTGCCCACTTGCTTGATCACACCCAGGCTCGCGTGTTCAACCTCTTCCACCAGTCCGAGGTGCTGCACTTGCGCATCGGCAAACACATCGGCCATGTTGTGGATCGGGCCCGCCGGAATGCCTGCGGCCAAGAACAAGCTTGTCCAGTGGCTGCGGGTGTGACGTTGCAATTTATCTTCAATCGCCAGCTTGAGTTCGTGGCGGTGTGCAATGCGCACTTCGTTGTTGATGAACCTGGGGTCGGTGGCCCACTCGGAAGACCCCAGCAAGTCGCACAACTTGAGCCACATCTCACTGGTCGCCGGCGCGATGTTGAGCGGGCCATCCGAGGTTTGAAAAACGCCATAAGGCGCAATCACCGGATGCGTGTTGCCGGCCAAGCCCGGGATGTCGCCCAAGCTCAAATAGCGCTGTCCTTGCACACTGAGCAATCCCACCAAGCCCGCCAGCAGCGAGGTGTCCACCCGTTGCCCCACACCGGAGGTGTGGCGTTGCATCAACGCTGCCAGCGCGCCGAGCGCAGCCCACATGCCCGAGGTTTGGTCGCCAATGGCCACGCCCACGCGGGTCGGTCCTGACTCTGGCGAGCCGGTCACGCTCATCAAACCCGAATAGCCTTGGGCGATTTGGTCAAAGCCCGGCTGGCCACCGGCCGGGCCGTCTTTGCCAAAGCCGGTGACGCTGACATACACCAACTGAGGACACAGCTTGGCGAGCGTGTCGTAGCCCAAACCCAACAGCTCCATGGTGCCGGGCTTGAAGTTTTCCACCACCACATCGCATTGCTTGACCATGGCCAACAACACGGCCGCAGCATCGGGATGGCGAAAGTCCAAGGCCATGCCACGCTTGTTGCGGTTGCCACTCAAGTAATAGGCACTGGTGCCTCGGTCAAACGGGCCCCACAGTCGAATCATGTCGCCATCCAGCGGCTCGACCTTGATGATGTCGGCCCCAAAGTCGCCCAAGATCATGGTGCAAAAAGGGCCTGCCAACGCACGCGTCAGATCCAGAACTTTGATGCCTGCAAGCGGCAAGGAGGTGTGCGGGTTGGATGGCATTCGCTGAATTCAAAAAAGGACATTGTGAGCCAACGCAAGCACCTCCAAGCGCAACTTAGACAGCTGGGCGACTCTGCAAACAGGCCACTGCAGCTGGCAGATGGATCGGTCTGTGGGTATTTGGCGCGGTGATGGCACAGCTGATAGCATGCCAAAACTATATGAATTCCACCCAACTCACCCACCGTTTGCGCCATCACTGGGCGGTCTGGCGTGCGCAATCGCGCCAAGTGGCCCAGCTTGAATTCGGTGTGTACTTGTACAACCGCAAGCTGATGTGGGCGGCCCTCGTGGTGGTGCTGATTCCCTCGATTTACCTGCTGATTTACCTCTCGAGTGTGTGGGACCCATCGGCCCGCTCCACCGCGCTGCCGGTGGGTTTGGTCAACCTCGACACCGGGTTCACCTACCAAGAAAAAACGCTCAACATCGGCAATGACTTGATCACCAGCCTGCAAGCCAAGAAGCAACTGGGATACCAAACTTTCAACACCGAAGTCCAGGCGCGCCAGCAGGTACGCCAAGGCAAGTTGGCCTTTGCGCTCATCATCCCGCCAGACTTCAGCGCCAACGCCGTGCCGGGTTTGCAGGCAGGCCAAGGGCGTTTGGTGGTCTACACCTCTGCGGGCAACAACTATGAAAGCTCGGTACTGGCATCGCAGTTTGCCAAGGCCTTGGGCGAAGAAGTCAACCTGACTTTGAACGAACAGCGCTGGGCACTGGTACTCACCGCCAGTGCGGGCTCGCAAGAACGCGTGGATCGCCTGCGCGAGGGCATGACCCAGTTGCGCACCGGCGCCTTGGCGGTGGCCAACGGCGCGAGCAAAGCCGAGACCAGCAGTCTCAGCCTGCGTCAAGGCAGTGGGCGTTTGCAAGACGGCGTGCAACGCTTGGCCGATGGCAGCGCACAACTCGGCGGCGGCATTCGCGCCATGGAGGCGGGCTTGCCCCCAGTCGACGATGTGCGCAGCCTGCGCATCGGGGCCGAAGCGCTGGCAGCGGGACACCAAGAGTTGGACAAGGGCCTGCAAGAGATTCGCTTGGGCAGCCAGCGCATGGCGCAAAGTGTGGGAGCGTTCAAGGCCGAGACCGAAAACAGTTTGTTCGTGCCCGCCTCGGTCTCTGATGGTTTGGACCGCGTGCGCCTGGGTGCTGAGCAGCTGGACTTGGGACTGGTGCAAGCGCAAGAGGGCCAACAAAAACTCAGCCAAGGTGCTGACACACTCAGCACCAAAGTTCGCACCCTGACGTTTGGCGTACGCGAACTGCGTGCCAACTTGCGCACCATGACCAGCAAGCTGCCCGAAGACAACCAGCTTGACCAATTGCGCCAAGGCGCCGGTGACCTCACGCGAGGCAACACGCAGTTGCACGAAGGGTTGCAACATCTGCGCGAGGGTTCGCACTATCTGTCGGCAGGCATTGACTTGATGACCCAAGAGCTGCCCAACTCCGTGGGCTCGATCGAAGGCAGCGCCGAAGGCCTGGCTCACTCGGTGACACCTATTTTGGAAGTCGATGCCCAAGTGGCCAACCACGGCAGCGGTTTTGCCCCCAACATCATTCCTGTGGCGCTGTGGCTGGGTGCGGGTATTGCCGCATTTTTGGTGCACCTGCGTTTGCTGCCTCGCTTGGCCCAAGGGTTCTCGCCGTGGGCCCTGTTTGCGGGCAAGGTGTCGGTGCCTGCCACGGTGTCGTTGTTGCAAGCTGCTGGCGTGTTGTTCACACTGCAAGTGGTGCTGGGTATTGCCATTGAACACCCGCTGCTGCTGGCGTGCATGCTCGCCATCTCATCGCTCACTTTCGTGTGCATCGTCTACGCCTTGACGCGCGCTTTTGGTGACGCAGGCAAGGCCATGGCCATGTTGTTTTTGGCCTTGCAGGTGTCGGCCTCGGGTGGTTTTTTACCGGTCGAACTCAGCGGCAGCTTGTACGCGCAAATCAGCCCCTGGCTGCCCATGACCTGGGTGGTGATGGGCGTCAAAGCCTGCATGTTCCACGCGTTTGAAGGCGACTGGGTCACCCCCATGCTGCTCACGCTGTGCTGTGGCGTGACCAGTGCCTGTGTGGCCTGCCATGTGGGACATTGGCGCTTTGTGCCTGCGCGACGCATGCGGCCGATGCTGGATGTGTGACGCAATGCTGAGCTGAAACACCCGGTTTGCCAACTAGTCGAACTTGGCGCCCGAGCGCTTGACCACATCGCGCCACTTGGCCAATTCGCGTTTGTGCAAGTCGCCCAGTTCTTCCGGTGTGCCGCCTGCGGGCTCGTCGCCTATCACGCCAAAGCGCTCTTTGAAGTTGGTCGACGCAATGGCGCGGTTGGTGGCTTGGTTGAGCTTGTCCAACACGGGCCTCGGCAAACCCGCAGGTGCAAACACACCGGTCCAGGTGGGGGCATCAAAGCCCGGCACGCCCGCTTCGGCAATGGTGGGGATGTTGGCAAACCCCGGCGAGCGACGTGCGCCACTCACGCCCAAAGCTTTGACCTTGCCCGAGCGTGCATGGGGGGCAATGGAGTTGAGGCTTTCAAACAGCACATCGACTTGCCCGCTCATCAAATCGTTGATCGCCAGCGCGCCACCTTTGTAGGGCACATGCACGATCTGCGTGCCGGTCATGAGCTTGAACAACTCACCGCCCACATGGCCGGGTGATCCGTTGGATGACGAGGCATTGGTGAGCTTGCCCGGATTTTTCTTGGCATAAGCGATCAACTCGGCCACGCTGTTGACCGGCAAATTGGGCGAGACCGCCAACAACATGTGTCCGCGCGTGACCAAAGCCACGGGCTGGAAATCTTTGTCAATGTCGTAGGGCAACTTGGCCATCATGTTGGGACTGATGGCCATCGCCCCCACGGGTCCTAGCCCGATGGTGTAGCCGTCGGGCGCCGCTTTGGCCACCAGGTCCAAGCCAATGGTGAAGCCGCCGCCTGGGCGGTTCTCTACCACGATGGTCTGCCCGAGTTGCACGGTGAGCTCGCTGGCCAAGATCCGCGCTGCTGTGTCGGTGGCGCTGCCTGGGGCTTGCGGCACGATCATGCGAATGGGTTTATCGGGGTAGTCCGCGTGAGCAGCCCCCAAGCCCAGCAGCAAAGCTGCGACCAACCTGCAGGTGTGAGTGAACTTGCGCATAGCCGTCCTTTGGGGTGAGGGTCAGTCGAATTTGGCGCCGGAAGCCTTGATGAGCTTTTCCCACTTCTCGGTCTCTGCCGCCATGTATTTGGCAAAGTCAGCCCGCGTGCCACCCAGCGCATCGATGCCTTGGCTCAACAACTGCTGCTTGACCTCCGGCGCAGTGATCGACTGGTTGATGGCTTGCGACAACTTGTCTTGCACCTCGCGCGGCGTCGATTGCGGCGCCAGCACACCAAACCAGACCGAGGTTTCATAACCGCTCAAGCCCGACTCGCTGATGGTGGGCAACTTGGGCGCAATCGCCGAGCGCTGTGCGCTGGTGACCGCCAAGGCCTTGACGGCGCCGCTTTGGATGTGGGGCAACGCGGTGGACGCCGGTGCAAACATGACCGGCACCAAGCCGGACAACACATCGGTCATGGCTTGCGAGCTGCCTTTGTAGGGCACGTGGCTGAGCTTGACGCCTGCCATCAGGTTGAACAGCTCGCCCGACAAATGCGGCGAGGTGCCGTTGCCCGACGACGCAAAGTCAATCGCGCCGGGTTTGGTTTTGGCCAAGGCCACCAGCTCTTGCACGGTGCTCACACCCAAGGAAGGATGCACCACCAAGATGTTGGGCAAGCTGGTCACCAAGGTGATGGGGGCCAAATCGTTGGCGAAGCTAAAGGGCAGGCTTTTGCCCATGCCCGCATTGATGGTGTTGGCCACCGAACCCAGCAACAGGGTGTAACCATCGGCAGGCGCACGCACCACACCTTCGGTGGCGATGTTGCTGCTGGCGCCCGGCTTGTTCTCCACCACCACAGCTTGGCCCAAGGTGTCGCCGAGTTTGCGCGCCAAGATGCGCGCTGTCACATCGGCCGAGCTGCCGCTGGGAAAACCCACCACCAGTTTGATCGGCTTGTTGGGATAGCTGGTTTGGCCCCAAGCGCTGGCGGCACAGGTCAGGCAAAGGGCGACCATCCATGCACGGCGTGTGGTGTCGCCAAGGTGATGTCTAAGGGTATTCATGTTGTCTCTCTGCGTGGTTGTTGTCACTACGATCCTAGAATAATTTTTCAAACCCCACTCTCTCACACAAAATGCCCAAACTCAAAATTGCAGAATGCCGCGAATTCATCCAAACCGTGTCAGCCAAAGCGCTCGAGATGAAAGTGCCTGTGGCCATTGCCGTGGTCAACGCAGAGGGCCATTTGTTGGCGCTCGAGCGCATGGACGATGCAGGCTTCATCACCCCCGACATTGCCACCAGCAAAGCCTTCACCGTGGCTGCGTTCCGCTCGATGAGTCCACGCTTTCCAGACGGTTTGGCGATCCAACAATGGTTCAAAGAGCGCAATCCGCAAATGCTGATCAATGCCTCCATCTTCACCGGCGGTAAGGTGGTGGTCTCGGGCGGCTGCGCACCGATCTTCAAAGGTGATGAGATGGTGGGTGCCTACGGCGTGAGCGGTGGCACCTCAGACCAAGACGAGATCATGGCCATTTACGCGCGCGAAAAAGTGGGCTGGGCACACCGTGCTGAAAACGACGCCACACCGCCCGAAGTCCGTGAGCACATCGAAGCGCTGTACCGCAAAGCAGGCCTCGACACCGGCAAACTCTGAGCGTGCCACGTAAGTGACACGGCCACGGGGTATTTCATGGACACTCTCGCATCTTTTTGACTGAGCAGAAACAGCATGCCAATTTTGAATATCCGTGGCTTCAACATGAACTATGAAGTGGTGGGCGACAGCGGCCCCTATGTGGCCTTGACCACAGGCGGTCGTCGCGGCTACGCCGAGTTCATTCCTGTCGCGCACAAACTCGCCGCCAAAGGCTTTCGCGTGGTGCTGCATGACCGACGCAACACCGGCGCCTCCGATGTGGTGATTGAAGGCCAAGACGGTGAAGAAGAAATTGCAGCCGACGACTTGATCGCCTTGCTGGGTCACCTCAACGCCCTGCCCGCCTACATTGGTGGCACCTCATCGGGTGCACGCATGTCCATGCTGGTGTACTTGCGCCACCCCAAAGACGTCAAAGGCCTGCTGCTGATGCGCATCACCGGCGGTGACTTTGCCGCGGGTCGCTTGCCTGAGATGTACTACAAACAATTCAT
>CANFJA010000059.1 GCA_947447235.1 Comamonadaceae bacterium | reverse complement strand
GGCTCGATGTTGGGTTCGGGCGCGGTCATCGTGATGGACGATTCACGTTGCATGGTCAAGAGCCTGCAACGCCTGAGCTATTTCTACATGCACGAATCCTGTGGCCAATGCACACCCTGCCGCGAAGGCACCGGTTGGCTGTGGCGCATGGTCGATCGCTTGGAGCGCGGCGAGGGCCGACCCAGCGACATGGACTTGTTGGACAACGTGGCAGAAAACATCATGGGGCGCACGATTTGCGCCTTGGGTGACGCCGCCGCCATGCCTGTGCGCGGCATGCTCAAACACTTCCGCCACGAATTTGAACACCACATCACGCACAAGACCTGCATGGTCCCGGCGTACGTTTGACGGATAAGCACCATGGTTGAAATCGAACTCGACGGCAAAAAGGTAGAAGTCCAAGAAGGCTGCATGGTCATGCATGCGGCTGAAAAGGCGGGCACCTACATTCCCCACTTCTGCTATCACAAGAAGCTCAGCATTGCGGCCAACTGCCGCATGTGTTTGGTCGATGTGGAGAAAGCCCCTAAGCCCATGCCCGCGTGCGCCACGCCCGTGACGCAAGGCATGGTGGTTCGCACCAAGAGTGACAAAGCGGTCAAAGCCCAAAAGTCGGTGATGGAGTTTTTGCTCATCAACCACCCGCTCGATTGCCCCATTTGCGACCAAGGCGGTGAATGCCAGTTGCAAGATTTGGCCGTGGGTTATGGCGGTTCGACCTCGCGCTACGAAGAAGAAAAACGCGTGGTGTTCCACAAAGACGTGGGCCCGCTCATCAGCATGCAAGAGATGAGCCGTTGTATCCATTGCACCCGCTGCGTGCGCTTTGGCCAAGAAGTGGCCGGCATCATGGAGCTGGGCATGTCGCACCGCGGCGAGCACGCCGAGATTGAAACCTTTGTCGGCCAGTCGGTGGACTCTGAGCTGTCGGGCAACATGATCGACATCTGCCCCGTCGGCGCCTTGACCAGCAAACCCTTTCGCTACCAGGCCCGTACCTGGGAGCTGAGCCGTCGCAAGTCGGTCAGCCCCCACGACGCCACCGGCGCCAATTTGATCGTTCAAGTCAAGAACAACCAAGTGCTGCGTGTCGTGCCCTTGGAAAACGAAGACGTCAACGAGTGCTGGATCGCCGACCGTGACCGCTTCAGTTACGAAGCGCTGGAAAGCGCAGACCGCTTGACCACCCCCATGCTCAAGCAAGGTGGCGTTTGGAAAGAGGTCGATTGGCAAACCGCCCTCGAATACGTGGCCAACGGCCTGCAAGGCGTCAAAGACCAGCACGGTGCTCAGGCCGTCGGCACCTTGGCCAGCCCGCACAGCACTGCCGAAGAATTGTTCTTGGCTGCTTCGCTCATGCGTGGCTTAGGCAGCCAAAACATCGACACGCGCTTGCGTGCCGCAGACTTCCAACACGAGGGCCAAGTCCGTTGGTTGGGCACCCCGCTGGCATCGCTGAGCAAACTGCAACACGTGTTGGTGATTGGCAGCAACATCCGCAAAGACCAGCCCCTGATGGCACAACGCCTGCGCCAAGCGGTGCGCAACGGCGCCAAGCTGCATGCCTTGAATGCACAGTCCTACGACTGGGCCATGCCGGTGGCCAACACTTTGCTGGCCGACGCTGCCCACTGGGTGCAAGCCTTGGCCGACGTGGCCGCCGCAGTGGGCGCCATCACCGGGGCTGCTGCACCGGTGGCCGGCAACGCCAGCGACGCGCAAGCGCAAGCCATTGCCAAGTCATTGACCAGCGGTGAGCGCAAAGCCATTGTGTTGGGCAACGCCGCCGCGCACCATGCGCACGCATCGAGCTTGTTGAGCTTGGCCAACTGGATCGGCGCACAAACCGGCGCCACCGTGGGCTACCTCGGCGAAGCCGCCAACACCGTGGGTGCCCAAGTGGTGGGTGCCTTGCCTGTGGCCGGTGGTCTGAATGCGGGTCAGATGTTGGCCGGTGCTTTGAAAGCCGTGGTCTTGCTCAACACCGAACCAGCCTTCGACGCGGCCAACGGCGCGGCAGCTGTGCAAGCGCTTGGACAAGCCGAGATGGTGGTCACCCTGTCTCCGTTCAAGACCAATCTGGACATCAGCGATGTGCTGTTGCCCATCTCGCCATTTACAGAGACAGCGGGCACCTTCATCAACACCGAAGGTCGCGTGCAAAGCTTCCACGGCGTGGTCAAACCTTTGGGTGAAACCCGTCCCGCCTGGAAAGTGCTGCGCGTCTTGGGTTCGATGCTGCATGTGCCGGGCTTTGCCTTCGAGACCATCGACGAAGTGCGTGCCCAGGCCATGCCTGCCAACGTGGCAGCCTTGTTGTCTAACGCTTGCAGCGCGCAGGTGGATGTCAGCCCAGCCGCAGGACAGCCTGCGACCGCTGCGATCTACCAACTCGACAGCTTGGTGCGTCGCGCACCGTCGCTGCAGCTCACGGCGGATGCCAAGCAAGCTCCGGTTGACGCGAAGTTGGAAGGAGCGCTGTGATGGTGGACGCAATTTTCAACGCAGGCCTGGCCCTGTCGACGCAAGCTTGGTGGACCACCATGGCGTGGCCCGTGCTGTGGACACTGCTCAAGATCGTGGCGGTGCTCTTGCCCTTGATGGGCTGCGTGGCTTACCTCACGCTGTGGGAGCGCAAAGCCATTGGCTACACCCAAATCCGCAAAGGCCCCAACCGCACCGGTCCCGGTGGCTTGTTGCAGCCGATTGCTGACGCGCTCAAGCTCTTGACCAAAGAAATCATTGTGCCGACCCAAGCCTCCACCGGCTTGTTCTTGCTCGGCCCCATCATGACCATCATGCCTGCGCTGGCCGCTTGGGCGGTGGTGCCGTTTGGTCCTGATGTGGCCTTGGCCAACGTCAATGCTGGCTTGCTGTTTTTGATGGCCATCACCTCCCTCGAGGTGTACGGCGTGATCATTGCCGGTTGGGCCTCCAACTCCAAGTACGCCTTCTTGGGCGCTATGCGAGCTTCGGCCCAAATGGTGAGCTACGAAATCGCCATGGGTTTTTGCTTGGTGATTGTGTTGATGGTGTCTGCCAGTCTGAACATGAGCGACATCGTGATGGGCCAAGCCAAAGGCATCATGGCCGACAAAGGCCTGACCTTCTTGTCTTGGAACTGGTTGCCTTTGCTGCCGATCTTCTTGGTGTATTTCATCTCTGGCTTGGCCGAGACCAACCGTCACCCGTTTGATGTGGTGGAAGGCGAGTCTGAAATCGTTGCCGGTCACATGATCGAGTACTCGGGCATGTCGTTTGCCATGTTCTTCTTGGCCGAATACGCCAACATGATCTTGGTCTCGGTGTTGACTGTGGTGATGTTCTTGGGCGGTTGGCTCTCACCCATCGACCACGCCCTGTTCAATTGGGTGCCCGGCTGGATTTGGCTAGGCCTCAAGACCTTTGTGGTCGTGACCATGTTCCTGTGGGTGCGCGCCACCTTTCCTCGCTACCGCTATGACCAGATCATGCGTTTGGGCTGGAAAGTTTTCATTCCCGTGACCTTGGTTTGGTTGCTGGTGGTGGGTGTCTGGATGCAGACCCCATGGAACATCTGGAACTGATGAGACCAATCATGACCACAACAACACATTCCGCCCCTTTCTCGTTGCGCGACTTTTTGTCGAGCTTCTTGCTGACCGAGCTGTTCAAAGGCATGGCCTTGACCGGCAAGTACATGTTCTCGCGCAGCATCACGGTGCAGTTCCCGGAAGAAAAAACGCCCATGTCGCCGCGTTTCCGTGGCCTGCACGCCTTGCGTCGTTACGAAAACGGCGAAGAGCGTTGCATCGCTTGCAAGCTTTGCGAAGCCGTGTGCCCGGCCATGGCCATCACCATCGAGTCGGAACAACGTGCCGATGGCAGCCGTCGCACCACACGCTACGACATCGATCTGACCAAATGCATCTTCTGCGGCTTTTGCGAAGAGAGCTGTCCGGTCGACTCAATCGTCGAAACCCACATCTTTGAGTACCACGGTGAAAAGCGCGGAGACCTGTACTTCACCAAAGAGATGCTGTTGGCTGTGGGCGACCGCTACGAACCCGAGATTGCGGCCAACAAGGCCGCTGACGCCAAATACCGTTGAAAGATTTCATGATGGACGTTCAATCGGCTCTTTTTTACGCGTTCTCAGCCATCTTGCTGTTTGCCGCATTCCGCGTCATCACGGCGCGTAACCCTGTGCATGCCGCCCTGTATTTGGTGCTGGCGTTCTTCCAGGCCTCGGGCGTGTGGATGCTGCTGCGGGCAGAGTTTCTCTCCATCGCTTTGGTGCTGGTGTATGTGGGCGCGGTGATGGTCTTGTTCTTGTTTGTGGTGATGATGTTGGACATCAACCTCGACAGCCTTCGTCAAGGTTTTTGGACGCACTTTCCTTTGGCCGCCACCGTGGGTGCGGTGATTGCGCTGGAACTCGCGGCTGTGCTGTTGGGCGGTTTTCGCACCAGCGTGCCGCATCTCTCGGCTTTGCCCACTGTGGTCACGCCTGTGGCGGTGACAGCACCGGTTGACGCAGCATCTGCGGGAGCCGCTGCCTCGCAAGCCCTCGATGTGGGCCATGTGGTGGTGGCGCAAGTCTCCAACACCAAAGCCCTGGGGGTGTTGCTCTACACCGAGTACCTCTACCCCGTGCAAGTGGCCGCGATCATTTTGTTGGTGGCCTTGATTGCCGCCATCGCCTTGACCTTGCGTGCCCGCAAAGACACCAAGACCCAAGACCCGAGTCAACAAGTGCGTGTCAAAGCGCGTGACCGTGTGTCCTTGGTCAAGATGGCGGCGGTTCAACCTGCCGCAGAGCCCGCCCCCGAGCAGGAGAAACCCGCATGAGCATCACCTTAGGCCACTACCTCACACTGGGCGCAATTTTGTTCGCCTTGTCCGTGACCGGTATTTTTTTGAACCGCAAGAACCTCATCGTGTTGTTGATGGCGATCGAGCTGATGTTGCTGGCGGTCAACATGAATTTCGTGGCGTTCTCGTATTACTTGGGCGACTTGAACGGTCAAATCTTCGTCTTCTTCATCTTGACCGTGGCGGCTGCTGAGTCGGCCATCGGCCTGGCGATTCTGGTGCAGTTGTTCCGCAACAAATCCAGCATCAACGTGGATGAACTCAACACGCTCAAGGGCTGACATGAAGCCCCCACGTTCATCACTTTGTGTATTCACTGCCCCCCAAGGGGGCTCAGGCCTGCCTTGGGGCGGCCCTGCGGAGGCCTGACGCCATGTCACAAACCCTACAAGCTTCTACTTTGCTGGCGGTGCCGCTGGCGCCGCTGGTCGGCTCCACCTTGGCGGGTCTGTTTGGCACCCGTTTCGGTGGCAACGTGATCGGTCGTCGTGTCACGCACACCTTGACCATTCTTGGCGTGTTCATCGCCTTTGTGTTGTCTGCCATGACACTCAAGAGCGTGGCCCTTGACGGTGCCCGCTTCAACGAGACCCTCTACACCTGGATGGTGGTGGGTGGTTTGAAAATGGAGGTGGGTTTTTTGGTGGACGGCCTGACCGCCATGATGATGTGCGTGGTCACCTTCGTCTCCTTGATGGTTCATCTCTACACCATTGGCTACATGCAAGAGGACGAGGGCTACAACCGCTTCTTCTCCTACATCTCGCTGTTCACCTTCTCGATGTTGATGCTGGTCATGAGCAACAACATGCTGCAGCTGTTCTTCGGCTGGGAAGCTGTGGGCCTGGTGTCTTATCTGTTGATCGGTTTTTGGTTCAACAAACCCACCGCGATCTTTGCCAACATGAAAGCCTTCTTGGTCAACCGCGTGGGTGACTTTGGTTTCATCCTCGGCATTGGCCTGATCGTGGCCTATGCCGGCACCTTGAACTACACCGAAGCGTTTGCCAAAGCGGCCGAGCTGGGCACCATCACCTTCCCCGGCACCGACTGGATGCTGGTGACCGTGATCTGCATTTGCCTGTTCATCGGCGCCATGGGCAAATCAGCCCAATTTCCCTTGCATGTGTGGTTGCCCGACTCGATGGAAGGTCCCACACCCATTTCTGCCTTGATCCACGCCGCCACCATGGTGACCGCAGGCATCTTCATGGTCACCCGCATGTCGCCCTTGTTTGAGTTGTCCGACACGGCGCTCAACTTCATCTTGGTGATCGGTGCCATCACCGCTTTGTTCATGGGCTTTTTGGGTCTGATTCAAAACGACATCAAGCGCGTGGTGGCTTACTCCACCTTGTCGCAATTGGGCTACATGACGGTGGCCTTGGGCGCTTCGGCCTATTCGGTGGCGGTGTTTCACCTCATGACCCACGCCTTCTTCAAAGCCTTGTTGTTCTTGGGCGCTGGCTCGGTCATCATGGGCATGCACCACAACCAAGACATCCGCTGGATGGGCGGCGTGCGCAAGTACATGCCCATCACCTGGATCACCTCGTTGCTGGGTTCGCTGGCTTTGATTGGCACACCGTTCTTTGCCGGCTTCTATTCCAAAGACAGCATCATCGAAGCTGTGGCTGAAAGCCATCTGCCAGGCGCGGGCTTTGCGCACTTTGCCGTGTTGGCGGGTGTGTTTGTCACCGCCTTCTATTCGTTCCGCATGTACTTCTTGGTGTTCCATGGCCAAGAGCGCTATGACCAAAATCCTGACGCACACCACGCGCACGATGACCACCATGGCCATGATGACCATGGTCACGACCACAGTCCGCACGAATCGCCCTGGGTGGTGACCGTGCCCTTGCTGTTGTTGGCCATTCCTTCGGTGGTGATTGGTTACCTCACCATCGACCCGATGCTCTACGGCGAGTTCTTCAAAGACGCCATCTTCATCGATGCAGACAAACACCACGCCATGCATGAGCTGGCCCACGAGTACCACGGTGCCGTGGCCATGGCTTTGCATGCCTTCAGCACGCTGCCGTTTTGGTTGGCCTTGGCCGGTGTGGCCAGCTCGTACTACATGTACATGGTCAACCCGGCTGTGCCTGCGGCGATCAAGCGAGCGTGCCAACCCATCTACACCTTGTTGGAGAACAAGTACTACCTGGACTGGTTCAACGAAAACATCTTGGCCCGTGGCGCACGCGCCTTGGGCACCGGCCTGTGGAAGGGCGGCGACCAAGCCATCATCGATGGCGGCATCGTCAACGGCTCTTGGAAGTTGGTGGGCTGGGTGTCTTCGGTGACACGCGGCATTCAATCGGGCTACCTCTACCACTATGCCTTGGTGATGATCTTGGGCGTGTTCTTGCTGATGACCTGGTTCGTCTGGCTCAAATAAGGAGAATAAAAAATGGGTTTGTTGAGCCTTGCCATTTGGACGCCAATTTTTTTCGGCGTGGTGTTGTTGGCTTTTGGCCGGGACGACCATGCCAAAGCCGTGCGTTGGGTTGCCTTGATCGGCTCGCTGGTCAGCTTAGGCGTCACTGTGCCGCTCTACAAGGGTTTCGAGCTGGGCACCTCGGCCATGCAGATGGTCGAGAAAGCGCCTTGGATTGAACGCTTCAATATCTTCTACCACCTCGGTGTCGACGGCTTGTCGCTGTGGTTTGTGTTGCTCACGGCCTTCATCACCGTGATTGTGGTGATCGCCGGTTGGGAAGTCATCACCGAACGCGTCAACCAATACATGGGCGCTTTCCTGATCTTGAGCGGCTTGATGATTGGCGTGTTTTGCGCCATCGACGGCATGCTGTTTTATGTCTTCTTCGAAGCCACGCTGATCCCGATGTACCTGATCATCGGCATTTGGGGTGGGCCGAACAAGATTTACGCAGCTTTCAAGTTCTTTCTCTACACCTTGCTCGGCTCTTTGCTGATGTTGATTGCCTTGATCTATCTGTACACCCAGTCGGGTGGCAGTTTTGATCTGGCGACTTGGTACACATTGCCACTGACGGGCAGTGCACAAACCTTGTTGTTCTTTGCGTTCTTTGCTGCATTTGCCGTGAAGGTGCCGATGTGGCCAGTGCACACCTGGTTGCCCGACGTGCACGTGGAGGCGCCCACCGGGGGCTCTGCCGTGCTGGCGGCCATCATGCTCAAGCTCGGCGCCTATGGCTTCTTGCGCTTTTCATTGCCCATCGCGCCCGATGCGGCGCGTGAGTTCGCTTGGCTCATGATCGCCTTGTCTTTGGTGGCGGTGGTCTATGTGGGCTTGGTCGCGATGGTCCAAGAGGACATGAAAAAACTGGTGGCTTATTCCTCGGTGGCGCACATGGGGTTTGTCACCTTGGGTTTCTTCATCTTCAACGACATCGGTGTCTCCGGCGCCTTGGTGCAGATGATTGCGCACGGCTTTGTGTCGGGTGCCATGTTCTTGTCCATCGGCGTGCTGTACGACCGCATGCACTCGCGTGAAATTGCCAGCTACGGTGGCGTGGTCAACACCATGCCCAAATTCGCGGCCTTTGCCTTGTTGTTTGCCATGGCCAATTGCGGTTTGCCAGGCACGGCTGGGTTTGTTGGCGAGTGGATGGTCATCTTGGGTGCCATCCAATACAACTTCTGGATTGGCGCTGCAGCTGCTTCGGCCTTGATCTTTGGCGCGGCCTACACCTTGTGGATGGTCAAGCGCGTGTACTTGGGGCCTGTGGCCAATGACCATGTGAAAGAACTCACCGACATCAATGCCCGTGAATTCTTGATGCTGGCAATGCTTGCCGTGGCTGTGCTGGCCATGGGGCTTTATCCAAAACCCTTCACCGATGTGATGGATACCTCGGTGGCCGACTTGCTCAAGCACGTAGCGCTGTCCAAGTTGCCCCAATAAAGAGGGATTGAAAATGATTGAAAAACTGAGCATTGCCGCGCTGTTGCCTGAAATAATCTTGCTGGTCATGGCCATCGCGATCGCCTTGATCGACTTGTTCGACAAATCGCCGCGTCGCCACACCACCTATGGGTTGTCTTTGATGACGCTGGGCTTGGTGGCCGTGTTGCAAATGTTGGATGCCACAGCCGGTGAGACCATCTACAGCTTTGGCAACATGGTGGTGTCCGACCCCATGGGCAACTGGCTCAAGTGCTTCTCCACCTTGGCTGTGATGGTCACCCTGGTCTATGGCCGCCCTTATGCGGCCGACCGCGACATGCTGCGTGCGGGGGGCGAGTTGTTCACCTTGGGACTGTTTGCTTTGCTGGGCATGTACGTCATGATCTCTGGCAACAACTTCCTGGTGCTCTACCTCGGCGTTGAATTGCTGGCGTTGTCGAGCTATGCCTTGGTGGCCTTGCGCCGAGACAACGGGGCCGCCATTGAAGCGGCCATGAAGTACTTTGTGTTGGGTGCCTTGGGCAGCGGTTTCTTGCTCTACGGCATGTCCATGCTGTATGGCGCCACGGGCTCGCTGGACATCAGCATGGTGTTCAAGGCCGTCTCGAGTGGGCGCATCAACCACCAAGTGCTGGTGCTGGGCTTGGTGTTTGTGGTGTGTGGCCTGGGCTTCAAGTTTGGCGTGGTGCCGTTTCACATGTGGGTGCCCGATGTGTACCAAGGCGCCCCCACCGTGGTCACCTTGATGATTGGCGGCGCCCACAAGTTGGCCGCTTTTGCCATGACCATGCGTTTGCTGGTGGAAGGCTTGCTGCCCTTGGCCATCGACTGGCAACAAATGCTGATGGTCTTGTCGGTGGGTTCTTTGCTGATCGGTAACTTGGCCGGTATTGCGCAAACCAACCTCAAGCGCATGATCGCTTTTTCCACCATCTCCCAAATGGGCTTTGTGCTGATTGGCTTGCTCTCGGGCGTGGTCAACGGCAGCACCGCTGCGGCGGCCAACGCCTACAGCTCGGCCATGTTCTATGTGGTCACCTATGTGCTCACCACCCTGGCCGTGTTCGGCATCATCATGTTGCTGGCGCGTGAGGGCTTTGAGAGCGAAGAAATCGCCGACTTCGCCGGCCTGAACCAACGCAGCCCTTTGTACGCCGGTGTCATGGCCTTGTGCATGTTCTCGC
>CANFJA010000058.1 GCA_947447235.1 Comamonadaceae bacterium | reverse complement strand
TCCACCACCTTGAGCATCACACCGGTTTCCATGGTGTAACCCCAGTGGTCAGCGGGTGTCCAGTTCATCACGCCGTGGGCAAACACGGTGCGACCCATGGTCTCCAAGCTGTCACGCACAGCCGCGCGGAATTCGGGCGTGCCGGGCTTGGCCTTTTTCAGCGCCAGGGGCAGGGCTTTTTCCAGCGCCACTTGGGCGTCGTAGGCGTGTCCAGCAAACTGGTTGCGGCTGTTCGGGCCCATGGCTTTTTCGTACTGCTGCACAAAGGCGACGGACACTTTTTTGGACGGGTGGCTGTCGGGCAGTTGCTCGGCGATCACGGCGGGGCCCGACACCACAAAGGTGCCTTCCACGGTTTTGCCGCCGACGCGCATCAGGTCTTGGGTGGCTGCGGCGTGGGTCTGGTAAATCTTGCCTTTGTAGCCGCGCTCAGCCAAACCCATTTGGGGCATGGCCGCACCGCTGCCTGAGGCCACCACCAGCACCGCGTCGGGGTTGGCGGCGTTGATCTTCAAGGCTTGCGGGGTCACGCTGGTGTCGGTGCGCGCAAAGCGTTCGGCAACCACGATCTTGATGCCCGCTTTGTCCAGCTGGGGGCCGATCTCTTTGAGCCACTGTTCGCCATACGCGTCGGTGTAGCCCAAGAAGCCAATCGTTTTGACGCCTTGCTTTTTCATGTGCTCGACCACCGCATGGCCCATCACCGTGTTGGACTGGGGCAAGCGGAACAGCCACTTGTCTTTGCCCGCAGGCACGCCCACGGGAGAGCCCGCCAATTGCACGGTGCCGGCCTCGCTGGCGATGTCGGTCATGGCAGCGGCCACCGTGGTGATGCACGAGCCGATGATCAGGTCGACCTTGTCCTCGGTCACAAAGCGGCGCGCGTTGGCCGCACCTTTGCCGGGGTCGGTGGCGTCATCGAGCACGATCAGGTTGACTTTTTCGCCGCCAATGGTTTTGGGGAACAGCTTGAATTGGTTTTGCATCGGAATGCCCAGGCCCGAGCCGGGGCCCGTCAGGGCCAAGCTGACGCCGATGTTGATGTCGGCCAGTGCCGCGGTGCTGATGAGCGCAGCGATGGCGGTGGTGATGAGGCTGGTTTTGAGTGTCATGGTGGTCTCCTGGTGTTGTGAAATGAAAGGTGAAAAATCAGCGGGGTGCCATGCGCAGGGCACCGTCCAAGCGAATGACTTCGCCGTTGAGGTGGCCGTTGGTCACGATATGGCAAGCGAGTTGGGCAAACTCTTCGGGTTTGCCCAGGCGCGAGGGGAAGGGGATGGAGGCCGCCAGCGATTGCTGCACGGGCTCGGGCAAGGTCTTCATCAGCGGCGTGGCAAACAAGCCCGGTGCCACGGTGCACACGCGGATGCCGTGCTGGGCCAAGTCGCGTGCCATGGGCAAGGTCATGCTGACCAAGCCACCCTTGCTGGCGCTGTAGGCCTGTTGACCCACCTGGCCGTCGAAGGCGGCCACCGAGGCGGTGAACAGCATCACGCCGCGCTCACCGTCTTCACCGGGCGAGAGCTTGGCGCAGGCGGCGGCAAACAGGCGGCTGATGTTGTAAGCGCCAATCAGGTTGACGTTGACCACGCGGGCAAAGTCTTCCAGCGCAGCGGCGGTGCCGTCTTTGCCCACCACGCGTTTGGCGCTGCCGATGCCGGCGATGTTCATCAAGATGCGGGCGGGCCCGAGGGCCGCGGTGGCGGCGTCGAGGGCGGCTTGCACGCTCTCGGTTTGGGTGATGTCGCAATGGCAGGCGATGGCGGTGCCCGCGCCATGCTCGGCATTGAGCTGGTCAGCCACTTGCTGCGCCAACGCGGCGTTGACGTCGAGCACGGCCACCTTGGCGCCCAGGCGGGCCAGCTCGCGGGCGGTGGCTTCACCCAGGCCCGAGGCGGCGCCGGTGACGAGGGCGGTGTGTCCTTGAATCTGCATGGGGGTCTTTCTGGGTGGTGCGTCTTTGAGAGATGGGGGGAGGTGCGTCAGTGACAGGGTGGGCCAGCGCTCAGGCCTGCGCTTGGGGCAACAAGGTGTGGGGGGCTGTGCCGTCGTGCAGGGCTTGCACCAAGGCGTCGCGGTGTTTGAGCACGGCGCGTTGGTTGATCGAGCCTTTGTCGGTGACTTCGCCTTTGTCGATGGACGGCGGCTCACTGAGCAGCACGGCGCGGGCCACGCGTGAGGCGCTGCCCGTCGATTGGCTGGCCAGCGTGTTGAGCACCGCTTGGAAATGTGATTCGACAGCAGCGCTGGCCAGCACCTCGGCCAGGGGGGCTTGGGCGTCCAAGCCACTCAAGCCGCGCACCGCCGCCGTGGGGAAGATCATGGCACCGACTTCGCGGCGGTTCAGCCCGGTGATGACCACGTCCTGGATGTAAGGCGCGCCCGCCGCAATGATCTTGCCGCGCAAGGGACCCACGCTCACAAAAGTGCCGGTGGAGAGCTTGAAGTCTTCGGCAATGCGGCCATCAAAGCGCAGGCCTTGGTGCACGTCGTCGGGGTCGATCCAGGTGACGGCGTCGCCGGTGCAAAAAAAGCCTTCGTCGTCAAAGTGTTCGCGGGTTTCTTCGGGCGCGCGCCAGTAGCCGGGGGTGATGTTGGGGCCTTTGTAGCGCACCTCCACCTTGTCGCTGTTGGGCACGAGCTTCAGTTCCAGGCCCGGGGTGGGAACCCCCAAGTCGCCCGACTTGACGCGTGGGCTGGTGACAAAGATGGCAAACGGGCCGGACTCGGTCATGCCAAGTCCCGTGCTCATCACAATGCGTTCGCCAATTTCGCGCTCTTGGCTCTCGAACAGGCTGTCCCAAATGGGTTGCGCCAGCGCTGCCCCGGCGTAGAAAAACATCTGCACGCGCGAGAGCAGGTTTTTGCGCAAGGCGTCGTCGGTTGTCATGGCGTTGGCAATCGCCTCGAAGCCGGTGGGCACGTTGAAGTACACCGTGGGTGCGATCTCGCGCAGGTTGCGCAAGGTCTCGGCCATCAGGGCCGGGGTGGGCTTGCCGTCGTCGATGTAGAGCGTGCCGCCGTTGTAGATCACCATGCCAAAGTTGTGGTTGCCACCGAAGGTGTGGTTCCAAGGCAGCCAGTCCACCAGCACCGGGGGCGAGGCCGCCAGCACGGGCATGGATTGGCCCATTTGCTGTTGGTTGGCGCACCACATGCGCTGGGTGTTGATCACGGCCTTGGGCAGTTTGGTCGAGCCCGAGGTGAACAAAAACTTGACGATGGTGTCGGGCCCGGTGGCTTGCATGGCAGCGTCGACCGCCGGGGTGTCGGGGGTGTTCGCCAAGTCAGCAAAGGCGGTGCTGGCGCGCCCGTCTAAGTGGCCTTGGTGCAGCACCACTTCCACGTCAGCACCCACGGCGGTTTGGATGGCTTTGCCATAACGCTTGGCGTCTGAGGCAAACACCAAACCGGGGGTGAGCGTGGTGAGGATGTGGCGCAGCTTGTCGAAGTCTTGGCTGATGGTGGAGTAAGCCGGCGACGCAGGGCAGTACGGCACACCGGCCAGCATGCAGCCCAGGGCCAACTGGGCGTGTTCTAAATCGTTTTCCGACAGGATGACCACCGGACGCTCGGCGTTGAGCCCGCGGTCGATCAGGCTTTGCGCAATGCGCCGGGCACTGGCCAGGGCTTGTGAGAAGCTGATGTGCTGCCAGTCGCCGGTGCTGCCGTCGGCGTTTTTGCGGCGGCGGGCAAACAAGGTGCGCTCGGGGGCTTGCGTGGCCCAATGGACCAAGCGGTCTGTCATGCGTGCTGCGAAAGGCGTCAAGGCTTGGTCGGCCCGCATGTAGCGCGTGCCCGCTGTGCCTTCGCGCATCTGGACGCGGGTCACCCCAAACTTCATCTCGCGAAACTTTGCTGTCATCGGTGTCTCCAAAGTGTGTGCCGGGGGCGGGCTGTTGGCTGCCGCACCGAGCGCATGCAGGCGCTTAGCTTTTTTGCACCTTGCCAGCGCGGCCTTCCAGGAAGTCGCGCACGCGCTGCTTGGCTTCAGGGGCCGATTGGGCGATGGAGGACATCAAGGCCTCGGTCAAAAAGCCTTGATCGGCGGGTTGGTCGGCAATGCGGGGCAGGGCGTGTATCAAGGCATAGTTGGTCAGCGGGGCATTGGTGGCAATGCGTTGGGCCAACTCAAGGGCTTTGTCAAAGGCGCCGCCGGTGGGCACCAGGTATTGGGCGAGTCCAATGCGCTCGCCATCGACCGCGTTGTAGACACGGCCCGTCATCATCATGTCGGTCATGCGGGCCACACCAATCAGGCGCGGAATACGCACCGAGCCACCGCCGCCCACAAAAATGCCACGCGAGCCTTCGGGCAGCGCATAGAAGGTGGATTCGTCGGCCACCCGAATGTGGCAGGCGCTGGCCAGCTCCAAGCCGCCGCCCACCACCGCGCCGTGCAAGGCCGCCACCACGGGCACCGGGCCGTATTGCAGGCGCTCCAGCGCCACATGCCACGAGCGTGAGTGGTGCATGCCTTGGCCGGCGTCGCGTTCTTTGATTTCGCTCAAGTCCAGCCCTGCGCAGAAATGTTCGCCGTCGCCGTCGATCACAGCGGCGCCTGCGCGCTCGGGCAGGTTCTCGAAGATTTTGCGGATCGAGGCCACCAACCCATCGCTCAAGGCATTGCGCTTGGTGGGGCGCGTGAGGCGGATCACGGCGATGTTGTCGCGCATCTCGAAGTGGATGTCTGGCGTGCTCAAGTTCATGGGAAAAGACTTTCGTGACAGGGGCGGGTTTGTTGGGTTGCGTTTTTGCTGTGTTTGAATTATGGTTATGAAAGATAACTAAATAATCCGGACTTACCCTAGCTCGTCCCCGAACCCCAGCCACAGGAGATTGCATCGCATGGACCACAAAAACCTCATCGCCATTGACATCCACACCCATGCCGAGGTGAGCTGTCGCAACCCGTTTGACAACTATGGCGAGGAATACGACCGCGCCGCCGACAAGTTCTTTGGCAGCGACCGCCGTCCCACCATCGACGAGACGGTGGCTTACTACCGCGAGAAGAAGATCGGCTTGGTGATGTTCACGGTCGACAGCGAGTCGCAACTGGGCCGTCGCCGCATTCCCAACGAAGAGATTGCCGACGCGGCCAAGGCCAACAGCGACATGATGATTGCGTTTGCCAGCATCGACCCGCACAAGGGCAAGATGGGCGCGCGTGAAGCGGAGCGTCTGATCCAAGAAGACGGCATCAAGGGCTTCAAGTTCCACCCCACGGTGCAGGGCTACCACCCTTACGACAAGATGGCGTGGCCGATTTACGAGGTGATCAACCACTACAAACTGCCTGCGATTTTTCACACCGGCCACAGCGGCATTGGCAGTGGCATGCGTTGCGGTGGCGGCCTGCGCCTGGCCTACAGCAATCCGATGCACTTGGACGATGTGGCCATTGATTGGCCCGACATGCAAATCGTGATGGCGCACCCGAGCTTTCCGTGGCAAGACGAGGCCTTGAGCGTGGCCACGCACAAGCCCAATGTGTGGATCGATTTGTCGGGCTGGAGCCCCAAGTACTTTCCAAAGCAGTTGGTGCAGTACGCCAACACGCTGCTCAAAGACCGGGTGCTGTTTGGCAGCGATTACCCGCTGATCACCCCAGAGCGCTGGATGAAAGACTTTGAGGTAGCCGGCTTCAAGCCTGAGGTGATGCCTGGCATCTTGAAAGACAACGCGGTGCGTTTGTTGGGCCTGGACAAAGCCGCTTGAAGCACGCGAGGTGCTGGGGCTGATCCAGCACAATCGGGGTCATGCTGAACATATTGACCATCACGGCCCCGATTTATCTCGCCATTGGCACCGGTTACGTCGCCACCCGCAGCGGTTTTTTCAGCAAACCCGACATGCATGTGTTGGGCCGTTTTGTGTTGAACTTTGCCTTGCCCGCCATGCTGTTCAACGCCTTGTCGCAACGCGATTTTGAAGACGTGCTGCACCCCAGTTATTTGCTGGCCTACAGCGTGGGTTCGCTGTTGGCCTATGCGATTGGATTTGCCATTTGGCGCTATGTGCGCCGCCAAGACCTCACCCTGAGTGCCTTGGTGGCCATGGGCGTGAGTTGTTCCAACAGCGGCTATGTGGGCTACCCGATCTTGTTACAAATTTTGGGGCCGGTGGCGGGCGTGGGCATGGCCTTGACGGTGTTGATCGAGAATCTGGTCATCATTCCCTTGGGCCTTGCCATGGCCGACAGCGGCGAGTCTGAACTCGCGTCTTGGCAGCACACGGTGCTTGAGAGTTTCAAGCGCTTGCTGAAAATCCCCATGCTGTGGGGCATCGTGGGCGGCTTTGTGTTTTCGATGATGGGCTGGCAGTTGCCTGCCTTTATTTTTAAAGCAGTCAACTTGTTTGCAGTGGCGTGTGCCGGCATTGCCTTGTTTGTCAACGGTGGCTCTTTGGTGGGCATGCAGGTGAAAGGCCAGATGCAAGCGGTGGGCTGGATTGCCGCTTCTAAGTTGGTCTTGCACCCGTTGTTGGTGGGGGGCATGTTGTGGTGGGTGGGGCCGATGGACGCGACCTTGCAGATCTCAGGGGTGTTGTTGGCCAGCATGCCGATGATGGGAATTTTCCCCTTGTTGGCGCAGCGCCACGGCCATGAGAGCTTTTGTGCCGCAGCCTTGTTGGTCACCACGGTGGCTTCGTTCTTCACCATCAGTGCCTTGCTGTGGGGCATGAGCCAGGTGCCGGGTTGGCATCTGGGCGGCGGTTGACGACGCCGCAGTTTGTGTATGACACGCCATCTAGAGATTCAAGAGTCCGAGGTTGAGCTGACCGCGGTGCGTGCCCAAGGTGCGGGCGGACAAAACGTCAACAAGGTCTCGAGTGCCATCCACCTGCGTTTTGACATTGGGGCGTCGTCGCTGCCCGACGGCGTGAAAGAGCGCTTGCTGGCGCTGCGCGACAGCCGCATCACACGCGAGGGGGTGCTGGTGATCAAAGCGCAAGAGCACCGCAGCCAAGACATGAACCGGGTGGAGGCCTTGGCGCGTTTGATCGAGCTGGTCAACAGCGTGGCCGTGCCACCCAAGGTGCGCCGAGCGACCCAACCCACCTATGGCTCCAAGCAACGGCGCTTGGCGTCAAAAAAGAAAACTTCAGGCACCAAGGCCTTGCGGGCCCGTGTGCAAGACTTATAGCGACCAACTTTGGTTCATGGATTCACGCGCCAACAAGGGCGCAGCGGCCAAGGCCAGCTCGGGGTAGGTGTCGCGCCATGCGAGCTCGGGGTAACGCAGGTCCACGTACCACAAGGCGCAGCCAAGGGTGAGCAAGCCCAAGTGAAAGTCTTTGGCGAACAACTCGGGATGGCGGTTGAGGTGGTCCAGCGAGGTGTGGATGGCGTCGAGTTTGCCGTTCACCCAATCCGGCCAGCGCAACTCCTGGGGGCGCACATGGAGCTCATAGCGCGCCAACAAGGCCGCGTCCAAGATGCCGTCGCCCAGCGCTTGTAGCGCCAGCGCTTCCCAACGCGACGCGCCTTCTGCGGGCAACAAGCGACCATGGCCGAGTGCATTCAGGTATTCGCAGATCACCCGGCTGTCGAACAAGGACTGACCATCATCGGTGATGAATGTGGGCACCTTGCCCAAGGGGTTGCTGGCGACCAAGCGCTTGTCACGCGTGACGGGATGGGCGCTGGCAGGCAGCAGCTCGATCAAGTCGGTCAATCCCAATTCATAAGCGGTGACCATGCACTTGCGCACATACGGAGAGGTGGGTGAGAAATAAATTTGCATGCCTCAGTATTTCCCAAGAGACCCTGGGCACGTGTCACCTATCAGACGCGAAGGACTCAAGGGCTGTCTCCATAATGCTTCAAAGACCCGGGCTTGCAACACAGAGGTCTGAACCACAACAGGAGACAGCGTATGCATGCATTCAGTTTCTTCAAGCGTTGCGTTTTGACGCTGGGCTTGGTGTTGCCACTTTTGGGCTTGGCACAAAACTGGCCAAACAAGCCCATCAAATGGATCATCCCCTACCCACCGGGCGGCATCACCGACAGTGCCACGCGCATGGTGTTGCAAAAAGTCCAAGAACAAACCGGTTGGACCATCGTGGTCGAGAACAAGCCCGGCGCCAATTCGATTTTGGGCGCTGACTTTGTGGCCCGCTCCGCGCCCGATGGCTACACGTTTTTAACCGTGATTGGCGCCCATGCGGCCAATGCCACGCTGTATGCGGGCCGCTTGCCGTATGACGTGGTGAAGAGTTTTGCGCCGGTGTCCTTGGTGGGCGTCGCACCTTTGTTGATGACGGTCAACAACAACCTGTCTGTGAAAGACGCGAAAGAGCTGATTGCCTACACCAAGGCCAACCCGGGCAAGGTCTCGTTTGGCTCGTCGGGTGTTGGGGCCGCTGCCCACTTGACGCAAGAGTTGTTCAAACAAGTCTCGGGTGCGGACATGGTGCATGTGCCCTACAAAGGCACGGCACCCGCCTTGAACGATTTGATGGGCGGCAGCTTGCAGATCTTGACCGACACACCGAGCGCGTTGATGCCGCACGTGCGCAGCGGCAAGATCAAGGCGATGGCGGTTTTCTCTGCCAAGCGGTTGCCCGGATTGGCCGATGTGCCGACCATCACAGAAGCTGGAGGACCTGCGATTGAAGGCTCAACCTGGGTGCTGTTTCTGGCCCCCTCGGCCACGCCACGCGACATCGTCAACCGTTTATCGGCCGAGACCGCCAAAGCCATCAACACCCCAGAGATGAAAGCGCGGTTTGAGAGTTTGGGCATTGAGCCCGGGGGCATCACGCCTGAGCAATCGGCCAAATTTTTGGACGATGAAATTGCCAAATGGGCCAAGGTGATTGCCGCTGCTGGCGTGAAAGCCGAGTGACGGGAGCGCGCGTGACTTTGTTCGATCTGCAGGGCCAAGTGGCCATCATCACCGGCTCATCGCGTGGCATTGGGCGCGCCATTGCCCAGCGTTTGGCCGAGCATGGTGCGCGGGTGGTGATTTCGTCACGCAAAGCGCCCGCCTGTGCCGAGGTGGTGGACGCCATCCACGCACGGCACGGCCCTGGCCGCGCCATTGCCGTGCCAGCCAATATTTCATCCAAGGATGACCTGGTGAATTTGGTGGCCGAGACACGCCGCCAGTTTGGGCGCATTGACGTGCTGGTGTGCAATGCCGCCAGCAACCCGTATTACGGCCCTCAGGCGGGCATTGCCGATGAACAGTTCCGCAAGATCTTGGACAACAACATCGTTTCCAACCACTGGTTGATTGCGCAAGTGGCGCCGCACATGACGGCCCAACGCTCGGGCTCGATCATCATTGTGTCCTCCATCGGTGGGTTGCGCGGCTCGCCCGTGATTGGCGCTTACTGCATCAGCAAGGCGGCCGACATGCAATTGGCACGGAACCTGGCGGTGGAGTATGGCCCCCACAACGTGCGGGTCAACTGCATTGCGCCTGGCTTGATCCAAACCGACTTTGCGCGAGCCTTGTGGGAAGACCCCGTCGTGCTGCACCAGCGCATGACCACCACGCCTTTGCGACGCATTGGCCAGCCCGACGAAATTGCTGGAGCAGCTGTTTTTTTGGCGTCCCAAGCGGGCTCGTATGTGACAGGCCAGAGTTTGGTGGTGGATGGCGGGGTGACGATTTAATCCTGACGCAATCAGCAGGCCTGGCGCATGAAGTTGCCCGCATCTGACCCAGAGGCATGACCTCATGGCGTGCTGAGGAATTCAGGCAGGCATGCCAAAATGTGTGAGCGCCGCTTAATTTGCCCACTTTCACACCCTCCGCCATGACCGACACCACCCTGCCAGCTTTGCCCGATCACCTGTCGACGGATCCGCGCAGCCCGCATCATGTGGCAGCGGTGTTTGCCCATGACATTGGGATCCGTTTCAATGACAAAGATCGCTCTGATGTGGAGGAGTACTGCATCAGCGAGGGATGGATCAAAGTGCCAGCCGCCAAAACCTTGGATCGCAAAGGCCGGCCCTTGCTGATCAAGCTCAAAGGGCGCGTGGACGT
>CANFJA010000057.1 GCA_947447235.1 Comamonadaceae bacterium | reverse complement strand
TGATGGTTTTCATGGGTTCATAGAGTGTGCCTGAGTCAAGCCCGCGCTCTTTTGACAGATGTCAGACATGCCAAGCCCCTGACTTGGATGTCGTGATAATCGCTTCGAAACCTCACTGCAAGCACGACATCGCGTGCGCGCAACAACCTGCATGCCGCTGTCATAGCCTACGACCCTATTTGTGACCGATCCCCTATCCTTCAGTTGGCGCTCTGAAAGCAGCGCCCCCGCCCCACACCGCGTGGTGCTGGCAGATGACACCCTCAACGCAGACACAGCTTACCGCCTGGCCTGTGAAGGCACCGGTCTGCTGTGGCAAGGTGACTTCCACAACGCACGTCAATTGCTGCAAGCTCTGAGCAGGCGCGCTGAGCGCAAGCCACGCAAAGCCGCCAAAACGCCAGCTACACCGCCCGCAGCCGCACAAAGCTTTCACCTGCATCGTCAAGCCTTGGGGCAACGCGCGCGCACATTGGGCATGTTGCTGGTGCCACTCATGGGTGACTACAGCATCCCCCTGCGCCGTGCACCCGACATGCGCTTGGCCTGTCAAGAAGCCTGGGGCCCCAGCAATGGCGAAACCTGCATGGTGTCTCTGCGCGAACTGTTGGGCCTGGTGGGCGCACACGAGTGGCGCAAGAAAGGGGTAGAAATTTCGGCATTGGGCTCGCCTCCCAACAACCGCATCCACCCGCACTACGGCGTGTTCTCTCCCATCCGTGGCGAGTATGTCGACTTGGTCGCCAACACACCGTTGCCCGACATGCGGTTGGCTTTTGACATCGGCATAGGTACCGGCGTGTTGTCTGCTGTGCTGGCAAGGCGCGGTGTTCAGCGTGTGGTTGCCACCGACCAAGACCCGCGTGCCCTGGCTTGTGCCCGCGAGAACTTACAGCGCCTGAAGGTGACTCAGGTCGAACTGCTACAAACAGACTTGTTTCCGCCGGGCCAAGCGCCTTTGGTGGTGTGCAACCCACCTTGGGTACCGGCGCGCCCTAGCTCGCCCATCGAACATGCGGTGTATG
Source organism: Comamonadaceae bacterium (assembly GCA_947447235.1). Taxonomy (GTDB): domain Bacteria; phylum Pseudomonadota; class Gammaproteobacteria; order Burkholderiales; family Burkholderiaceae_C; genus Limnohabitans. The sequence continues at coordinate 9,050 of CANFJA010000057.1, read as the reverse complement.
ACGAGGACAGTCGCATGCTGCGCGGCTTTTTGGCCGGCCTGCGCGAGCACCTCACGCTGCAAGGTGAGGGCTGGCTGATCTTGTCTGACTTGGCAGAGCACCTGGGCCTGCGAAGCCGTGAAGCGCTCATGGGGTGGATCTCGCAAGCTGGCCTGCAGGTGCTGGGACGGCACGACATCCGTCCACGCCATGGCAAGGTGATGGACAGCCAAGACCCGCTGCATGCAGCGCGAGCGCAAGAAGTTACTTCGCTTTGGCGCTTAGGTAGCGCCGCTTGAGCCAAGGCCAAAAGCCTTGGTCTTGACCTGGTGAGGTAGTTTGCGCCCACAGCTCTTGTTGGATGTGGTCTGCATGCTTCTTCTGCACCGGCGGCTTAGGCTTGAGCGTCGTCAATACAAACTCGCACACGGCATGGGTATAGGGCGCAGGATGCACGGCGCCAGCCACCAAAAACAGCGGGCTGCCCGGAAGCAAGCGTTTGATTTCGCTCAGTTGCTCTTGCGTGCACACGGCCGATTCGCCGCCATAAACCCAACTGACGGAACCTTTGAATGTCTTTAACAAATGGGCAAAGCGCATCCCCTTCCAGTCCTTCTTGTAGGGCAAATCAAAATGTGTGCTCGATTGCACCGCCTCGACGGCGCCCACGCTCACATGGAGTTGCTGCGCCATTTCTCGTGCAGTGGGCATGCGCCCATCTTGCTTCATGTTTTCATACAAGCCAAAGATCGCCATCCAGCTCAAACTCAAACCAATGTCGTTGAGAATCAAACCTTGGATGCGTAGCGCTGCGTCTTGCGCCAAGTACATGGCCAAGATGCCCCCCATGCTGGTCCCCAACACATCAATACGCGGCACAGGTGTGCCATCGCGCATCACCACCTCACGCACAAATTGCGCCGTGTCTTGCAAATACACCGACATGGCATAGCCACTGTCTTGGGGCAAGGGGTCGGAATCACCTCGTCCGCAATGGTCCAAGCTGATGACACGCAAACCGGGCGCCGACTCAGCAGCCAAGAGCAAAGGCTCAAACGTGGCGCGTGTTTCCAACAAGCCTGGCAAGCACAGCAACACATGGCTGCTGTTGGCATCACCGACTGTGCTGTAAGCCAGTCTGCGGCTTGTAGAAGCCAACGAGAAATATTGTGCGGGGAATTTGGAGAACGTCATAGGCTGTGGTCCATCCTAATTCATCGGTATGGCAAAAGGCCCTCCCAGATGCTCCAACCCATTCCTGCCACTCAGTTCGTCGCTTTGGCGTGAACCCATTCTCAGGGGCTATTGAATGCTTACGCCTTGCGCTAGAGTTTCATCTTTTGTTCTTCCACGCAACTGCCCACACGATGCTTGAAATCAAAGATCTCACCCACAGCCCCATTCAACACCTCAACCACACTTGGCCCGCAGGCGTGAGCTGGATTTGCGGTGACGAGGGTACGGGAAAAACCACGTTGCTGCGGTTATTGGCGGGTGCGATGACACCCACCACGGGCTCAGTGACGGTGCCCGCTGGCGGCGTATTTTGGGCTGACCTGCAATCACCCGCTCATGACCACACCACCGTGCAAGCCTGCTGGGATGCCTTGCGAGAGAGCCACCCCAATTGGAATGAAGCATTGCAAAACGACTTGACACAGGCACTGGACATGCACCCACACCGTGACAAGCGTTTGAGCATGCTGTCTACCGGCAGCCGACGCAAGGTGATGGTGATTGCCGCGCTGGCATCGGGCGCCACCGTCACCTTGCTCGATCAACCGTTTGGCGGGCTTGACCTGGCGTCTATTCGGGTGATCAAAGACTTCTTGCGTGAGGCTGCTGATCACCCCCACCGCGCCTGGCTGGTGGCCGATTACGAGGCACCCAACGATCTACGGTTGGCAAGTTTGCTTTGCCTAGACCCCGCGACGTGACCGCACCCAGCACCCAATATCAAGCAACAGCTGCGGCCGCGATGCCTACGCTGCCCCTGAACTCTTTCAAAAGCGGTCAGCGTTCATCACCCGGGTCCAAGCGGCCACAAAGTCACGGGCAAATTTTTCTCGGTTGTCGTCTTGTGCATACACCTCAGCATAGGCTCGCAAAATTGCGTTGGAGCCAAACACCAAGTCCACGCGAGAGGCCGTCCATTTGACTTGACCAGTTTTGCGCTCGCACAGGTCGTATGAATTTTTTCCCGTAGGTTTCCACTGGTACGACATGTCGGTGAGGTGCACAAAGAAGTCGTTGGTGAGAACCCCCACGCGGTCGGTGAACACGCCGCTCTGAGAGCCTCCATGGTTGGTGCCCAGCACGCGCATGCCGCCCACCAAGGCTGTCATTTGAGGTGCGGTCAGGCCCATCAGTTGTGCACGGTCTAGCAACAGTTCTTCAGGGCTGGACACGACGTGCTTGTCGACCCAGTTGCGAAAACCATCGTGGGTGGGTTCGAGCACGGCAAAGGATGGCGCATCGGTCATGACTTCGGTGGCATCGCCTCGGCCAGGCTTGAAGGGCACGGGAATGTCAAACCCAGCGGCAAGGACGGCTTGCTTCACACCCACGTTACCGGCTAAGACGATCACATCGGCCACGCTGGCACCGCTCTGCGCGGCAATGCCTTGCAGCACCTTGAGCACTTTGGCCAGACGAGGAGGCTCGTTGCCGATCCAGTCTTTTTGTGGGCCTAAGCGAATGCGCGCACCGTTGGCACCCCCGCGTTTGTCGGAGTGGCGAAAGGTGCGGGCGCTGTCCCACGCGGTGGCCACCATGTCGCTGACACTCAAACCGCTGGCGACGATTTGCTGGGTGACGGCGGCCACGTCGTAGCCGACTTGGCCCACCGGCACGGGGTCTTGCCATAGGAGGTCTTCTTGCGGTACTTCAGGGCCGATGTAGCGGGCTTTGGGTCCCAGGTCACGGTGGGTCAGTTTGAACCAAGCGCGTGCAAATACTTGGGTGAAATCGTCAGGATCTTTGAGAAAACGCTCAGCAATCTGGCGATAAACAGGGTCCATTTTGAGGGCCATGTCGGCGTCGGTCATCATGGGTTGAACGCGAATGGATGGGTCCTCCACATCCACCGGCATGTCTTCTTCTTTGATGTGAACTGCTTTCCATTGCGACGCACCAGCCGGGCTGTGGGTGAGCTCCCATTCGTGGGTCAGCAGCATGTGGAAATAGCCGTTGTCCCATTGGGTGGGGTGCGTGGTCCATGCGCCTTCCAGGCCGCTAGAGACGGTGTTGCGGCCCACGGCACGGGTGGTGTGGTTGATCCAGCCCAAGCCTTGCTCAGCCACGTCAGCGGCTTCAGGCACGGGTCCGAGATTTTGTGCGCTGCCGTTGCCATGTGCTTTGCCCACGGTGTGGCCGCCTGCGGTGAGGGCCACCGTTTCTTCGTCGTTCATGGCCATGCGGGCAAACGTCAGGCGCATGTCTTGTGCTGTCTTGAGCGGGTCCGACTTGCCATTGACGCCCTCGGGGTTCACATAAATCAACCCCATTTGCACAGCCGCCAAGGGGTTGTCGAGCGACTCTCGCTTGTCGCTGTCGTAACGGGTGGCACCCAGCCACTCTTTTTCAGCACCCCAGTTGATGTCTTGTTCGGGATGCCAAATGTCTTCACGGCCAAACGAAAAGCCAAAGGTCTTGAGGCCCATCGACTCATAGGCCACGTTGCCCGCCAGCACAAAGAGGTCGGCCCAGCTGATTTGGTTGCCGTATTTTTTTTTGATGGGCCACAGCAAGCGCCGGGCTTTGTCGAGGTTGACGTTATCGGGCCACGAATTGAGAGGTGCAAAGCGTTGGTTGCCCGTGCCCGCCCCACCCCGGCCATCGGCAATTCGGTAGGAGCCCGCAGCGTGCCAAGCCATGCGAACCATCAAGCCACCGTAGTGGCCCCAGTCAGCGGGCCACCAGTCTTGGCTGTCGGTCATGAGCGCGGTCAAGTCCTGCTTCAAGGCCGGCACATCGAGCTTTTTCACTTCGTCGCGGTAGTTGAAGTCGGCCCCCATGGGGTTGGTCTTGGTGTCGTGTTGATGCAAGATGTCCAAGTTGAGGGCCCTAGGCCACCAAGCCATGGGGGTGTGGCCCACTTGGGTGTTAGCGCCATGCATGACGGGGCACTGCCCAGCCGATGGGTGTTGCGTGTTGTCCATGTCTCTGATCCTTCGTGGCGCTGTTGAATGAAGGGACAGTGTAGGAACAAGCACCTCGCCGTGGGCGATATTTTTACAAGAATAGAAATAGCGTCACAAGCGTTCGACAACACACAGACAAACGCCACCCGAAGGTGGCGTTTGTGAGAAAGAGCGCGGTAAAAAACTCAGGCTGCTTTGACAGCATCCACATTGCGCAAGCGAATGTGCAACTCGCGCAACTGCTTTTCGTCCACCGGGCTAGGCGCCTGGGTCAGCAAGCACTGCGCACGTTGGGTTTTGGGGAAGGCAATCACATCGCGGATCGACTCGGCACCGGTCATCATGGTGACGATGCGGTCCAAGCCAAAGGCCAAGCCACCGTGCGGCGGCGCGCCGTATTGGAGCGCGTCGAGCAAGAAGCCAAATTTCAGTTGGGCTTCTTCAGGGCTGATCTTCAAGGCATCGAACACTTTCTGCTGCACGTCAGCGCGGTGGATACGCACCGAGCCGCCGCCCATTTCCCAACCATTCAACACCATGTCGTAGCCCTTGGAGATGCACTTCTCGGGCGCGGTGACCATCCAGTCTTCGTGACCATCTTTGGGTGCCGTGAAGGGGTGGTGCGTGGCGGTGTAGCGCTGGGCTTCTTCGTCGAACTCAAACATGGGGAAGTCAACCACCCACATCGGGGCCCAACGGTCTTCGAACAAACCGTTTTTCTTGCCGAATTCGCTGTGGCCAATTTTGATGCGCAGCGCACCGATGGCGTCGTTGACGATCTTGGCCTTGTCGGCACCAAAGAAAATCAAGTCGCCGTTTTGTGCGCCAGTGCGCTCCAACACAGCGGTCAAGGCTGCATCGTGGATGTTCTTGACGATGGGCGACTGTAGACCGTCACGGCCTTTGGCTACGTCGTTGACGCGGATGTAGGCCAAGCCCTTGGCACCGTAAATTTTGACGAACTCGGTGTAGGCATCAATCTCGCCACGGCTGATGCCGCCGCCCTCTGCCGAGCCATGGGGCACGCGCAGGGCCACCACGCGACCACCCTTCATGTTGGCCGCGCCCGAGAAGACTTTGAAGTCCACATCGCCCATCACGTCGGTCACTTCGGTGAACTGCAACTTGACGCGCAGGTCTGGCTTGTCCGAACCGTACAAGTGCATTGCGTCGGCGTAGGTCATGACGGGGAACTCGCCCAGGTCAACGTGGATGGTGTTCTTGAACACCGTGGTGATCATGCCTTGGAACATGTCACGGATTTCTTGTTCGTCCAAGAAGGACGTTTCAATGTCGATCTGGGTGAATTCAGGCTGGCGGTCCGCACGCAAGTCTTCGTCGCGGAAGCACTTGGTGATTTGGTAGTAACGGTCGTAGCCAGCCACCATCAACAACTGTTTGAACAACTGAGGCGATTGAGGCAGCGCAAAGAACTGGCCGTCGTGCACACGGCTGGGCACCAAGTAATCGCGTGCGCCTTCGGGCGTGCTCTTGGTGAGCATGGGGGTTTCGATGTCGACAAAGCCATTGGCGTCCAAGAACTTGCGCACTTCCATGGACACGCGGTAGCGCAGCATCAGGTTGTTTTGCATGTAGGGGCGGCGCAAGTCGAGCACGCGGTGCGTGAGACGCGTGGTCTCAGACAGGTTGTCGTCGTCGATCTGAAACGGCGGCGTGACCGATGCGTTGAGCACGATCAGCTCATGGCACAGCACTTCAATCTTGCCGCTCTTGAGGTTGTCGTTGGTGGTGCCCTCAGGGCGCGCGCGCACCAGGCCTTTGACCTGGATACAGAATTCATTGCGCACATCTTCGGCCACCTTGAACATCTCAGGACGGTCGGGGTCACACACCACCTGCACATAGCCTTCGCGGTCACGCAAGTCAATGAAGATCACACCACCGTGGTCACGACGGCGGTTGACCCAACCACACAGGCTGACCGTTTGGCCATTCAGGGCTTCGGTCACCAGACCGCAATAGTGGGAACGCATTGCCATGTTCAATTACTCTTGGTTGGAATAGAGGGGGTACCGGGCGACACAGCGCCCATCGAGATCACATACGTCAGGGCTTCGTCCACGCTCAGGTCCAACTCTTTGACCTCGGAACGGGGCACCACCAAAAAGAAGCCACTGGTGGGGTTGGGTGTGGTCGGCACATACACACTGACATAGTCGCCAGGCAGTTTGTCGGCAATTTCACCGGTGGGTGTCCCTGTTTGGAAGGCAATCGTCCACACCCCCGCACGCGGGTATTGCACCAACAAGGCCTGCCGAAACGCATTGCCACCGCTGGAAAACAAGGTGTCGGATACCTTTTTGACGCTGGTGTAAATCGACTTGACGATGGGGATGTGGGTGAACAGTTTGTCCCACTGTTTGACCAACCAGCGTCCAGCCACGTTGGACACCAAGGCCCCTGTGATCAGCAAAACCAAAAACACCAAAACCACACCCAAGCCCGTCATGTCACGCCAATGCGCCAAGGTCTCTTGCGAAACCACCGAGGAGACGGTGTTGATGAAGATGCCGTCCATCACGCCGACCAACCAAGTCAACACCCAGACGGTGATGGCCAAAGGGGTCCAGACCAACAAACCGGCGAGCAGGTATTTTTTAAGAGGCATGGTGGTGCTCAGTGTGAAAAGACAAACAGGATCAATGACAGGCGCAAGAAGCCCCGCAGCCGGCAGCAGTTGTTGCAGCAGCGGCAGAAGGCGCGTCGCCTGAGCTGGGTGCAGCTGCGGGCGCTGGCGCGGCGTCAGCGCCGGCGGCAGGTGCGACAGGGGCAGCAGAGGTGCCACCCGAACCACCTTTGAAGTCGGTGGCGTACCAACCTGAGCCTTTGAGCTGGAACCCCGCCGCAGTGAGCTGCTTGGTGAAGGTCGGTTTGCCACACTCTGGGCAATCGGTCAGAGGCGAATCAGAAATTTTTTGCAAAACGTCCTTGGCATGGCCGCAGGACCCGCATTTGTAGGCGTAGATAGGCATGGCTGAAGGATGAGTAAAACCCGCAATTATAGGCGGTCACCCCATCTTTAAGGCCCCACCGTTGGGGCGGGCGGGCGCGCATCCAAGCCGCTTAAGCCGTGGCTATTTTGTGGTGGCTGGCCTGGGTATTGCGTATAGCCTGCGGCCCCAAAGACCCGCCCAACATGCCGCCCAAGCTGGCCATCAACCCAGCCAATTGCGCAGGAAACGCCTCGCCAGCAGGCGTGAACATGAACAAGCCCCAGGTCAACAGGCCCAACACGATGGCAAAAATCGCGCCCTGAGTGGAGGCACGGGGCCAATACAGGCCAAACACCAAGGGAACGAAAGCGCCAACCAGAGGGACTTGGTAAGCCCCAGACACCATTTCGTAAATAGAGGTGCCTTGCATGGCAATGGCGTAGCACAGCACCAAGCCACTGAACACCAACACGGTCACCCGCATGGCGCGCAATTCTTGTTTGTCGCTTTGGTGTGGATGGAACTGACGCCAAATGTTCTCGGTGAAGGTCACACTGGGCGCCAGCAAGGTGGCTGAGGCGCACGATTTGATGGCCGACAACAAGGCGCCGAAAAACAGCACCTGCATGACAAACGGCATGTGCTCCATGACCAAGGTCGGTAAGACTTTTTGCGGGTCTTCGGCCATCAATGCGGTGGCCTTCTCGGGCATGATGATCATGGCGCTGACCACCAAGAACATCGGCACAAATGCAAACAAGATGTAGCAAATGCCACCAATCACCGGCCCGTGGGTGGCTGCTTTGACACTGTTGGCAGACATCACGCGTTGAAACACATCTTGTTGCGGAATCGAGCCAAACATGATGGTGATGGCAGCCGCGAAGAAAAACACCAGGTCTTTGAAATGGGGTTCCGGCCAAAACTTGAACATGTCTTGGCTGATGGCCAAGGCCACCACCTTGTCAGCGCCACCCGCTTGGTCGGCCGCAAACACCGCAAGAATCGACAAGCCCACCACCAAGATGATCATCTGGATGAAGTCGGTGATGGCCACCGACCACATGCCGCCAAACAAGGTGTAGGCCAAGATGGAGACCACGCCAATCACCATGCCCACCGGGATGCTGATGACCTCGTTGGACAACACATTGAACACCAGCCCTAAGGCAGTCACTTGTGCCGACACCCAACCCAAGTAGCTCACCATGATGATCAACGAGCAGACCACCTCGACCACGCGCCCATACCGCTCGCGGTAATAGTCGCTGATGGTCAGCAGCGTCATGCGGTAGAGCTTGCCGGCAAAAAACAGTCCGACCAAGATCAAACAAAATCCTGCACCGAAGGGGTCTTCGACCACGCCGTGCAAGCCGCCGTTGACAAACTTGGCGGGAATACCCAGCACAGTTTCCGACCCAAACCACGTGGCAAAGGTGGTGGTCACAATCATCGCCATGGGCAGGTGACGACCTGCAATGGCAAAGTCAGCCGAGTTTTGCACCCGCTTGGCAGCCATCAAACCAATGGCAATGGTGACCAGCAAATAGACAATGACAAGTGTGAGCAGCACGGGTCAAGCTCCTTGGAAAAACTCAGAAAGGGGGATGGATGCGAACCAACCATTGCATCACCACCATGCCCACCACAAAGCCCACGCCTATCCAGGACAAGCGTTGCAACAGGCGGTTGGTGCGGCGTTGCTCGTTGATCAGCGTTTGCAACTGAGGGTTGGCATCACTTTGGCGATGCTTTAAAAAGTCATGCACCAGGCGGGGCAACTCGGGCAGCAACTTGGCGTAACGCGGCGCCTCGGCAACGAGTTGGTTCCACAGTTTTTTGGGGCCCACTTGGTCGAGCATCCACTTTTCTAGGAAAGGCTTGGCCGTGCTCCACAAGTCCAACTCGGGGTCGAGTTGCCGGCCCAGTCCTTCGATGTTGAGCAAGGTTTTTTGTAACAAGACGAGTTGAGGTT
>CANFJA010000056.1 GCA_947447235.1 Comamonadaceae bacterium | reverse complement strand
GCAAAGGCGGTGGCGGTCAGCGCTCGACAGGTTTGATTTGGGCGCGGATCCACTCCGCCAAGTCTTGCTCGCTGAGCTCACCTGCGGCCAGCAGCAAAATGGTTTGTGTGGCCTCTGGCTGTGAGGCGGTGAGGCGATAGCCATTGAGACGCAAAGACAAACCCAGCGCCAAGAATGCAGTCCGCTTGTTGCCATCGACGAAGGGATGGTTTTTTGCCAAGCCAAAGGCATAGGCAGCGGCAATTTCAGCGATGTCTGGCGAGGCGTAATGGGCCAGTTGTTCTGGACGTGCCAATGCGCTGCCCAGCAGGACGTCATCACGCAAACCCGCCAGGCCGCCAAACTGCACCAAGCTCATGGCATGCAGACGCACCAAGGCTTCGCGCTGTATCCAGCGCCACTGGCTCACTTGGCGAGCACCTTGAAGGTTTCGCGGTACTCGTTCATAAAGGCTTGCCCGATGGCGATTTCGGCTTCGAGTTCCGAGTTGTAGGGGGACACCTCCAGCCCGTTGGGTGAAAGCGTTGCATAGAGCGTGTCGCCCTTGCTGACGTGCAAGTGGTTGGTGATTTCCTTAGGCAAGATCACGCCTAAAGAATTGCCGATTTGGGTCACGCGAAGTGCTTGCATGCTGAGCTCCTGTTGCAGGTATTCATGTTAGAACATAAATTATAACAACAGGAGCCCATTCGTCGCCCTACCCGATGGCGCCACAAGCATACGCTGGAGATGGCCCCTCGCCCGCTGTGCGCAGGCTTGGCGCTGACCTGGGCCTGCGTACTTACTTTTTGCGGCTGGCCGATGGGGCGGCGGCCAAACCTTCTGGCAGCACAACGCCGTGGGCGGCTTGTGCGAGTTTGAAGAACACGTCGGTGTTGTCTTGCACCCCGGTGAAGGACCAAGCGCCCGGACCAAAGGCCGACAGCGGAATGTCGGTGGCGGTGTGCACAGCACTGTCACCGGGCACTTGGCCGGTGACCATGAACTTGCCGTCTGCATCGCGGGCCATGGGGTTGGCAGGATAGGCAGACAGTGGTTCTTTTTTCACAAACGGCTGCTGCGGGTCTTGCAGGGGGCGGTCGTTGGTGCGGAAGTCTTCATGACGGTCGGCGTTGGCGCCATAGCCCACCAGCAATCGGTGGTCGATGTCGGTGGTTTCTGGGTAGCCATCTGCGCCGAGTTTGTACTTGGGAAAGCCGGCTTGCTCGTAAATGCCCACCACTTTGTCGCGGATGTTGGCGGCACCGCCCTCACGCACCAGTTCTTGCAAGCGGGCGTCGCTCACGCGGGCGCCGCCGATCAAGGCCACGCCGGAGCACTCGTGGTCAGCCGTCACGATGACCAGGGTGTCGCCGCGCTTGCGGGCAAAGTCTTGCACGCGCTTGATGGCGCGGTCGAATTCGAGGGTGTCGAGCATCCAGCGCTCGGTGTCCATGTTGTGCGCTTGCTTGTCGATCGAGGCGGCTTCGACCATCAGCACAAAGCCGTTGGGCTTGCGCTCGAGCACGCTCAGGGCCTTGGCGGTCATTTCGTCGAGCATGGGCTGGTCGGGGAAGCCATAGTCGTCCACCACACGGCCCGTGATGCCACGCGCTTTGTTGCGGCGTCCGTCGAGTTTGTCGAGCGCGACGTTCATGTTGGCGTGCGAAAACAGACCCAGCAAGCGGTCTGTTTTGGCAGGGTCGATGCTGTCGAGTTTGGTTTTGTCAGCGGCGTAGGTGAAGCCGGCGGCTTGAAAGTCGGCCAGCAAGTCACGCTCTTTGTCCATTTGGCCAGGCGCGGCTTTCCAGCGCTTGACGATGTCGGCGGTGTGCGCGTCGGTGGCCGAGAAGGCGTAGTCGGTTCTGTCACCACGGGCCGAGCCGGGCACGCTGGCGGGGACAAACCATTTGCGACCGCCGCCCATCAGCACCGACAGGCCTGTGAGGCCGCGGTCATCCAAAAACTGGTCGACGATGCCTGTGCCCGCACCGCGGTTGCTGCTGTGCACGGCGTTGCCTGCGGGGGTGGCGTCAAACACGTCGGCGGTGGTGACGATGCCCAGGGCCTTGCCTTGCGTGCGGTGCAGGTACTCGCTGAGGTATTCGATGCGGGGGTTGTCAAACGGGTCCACCGTGTCGTCAGGGAAGACGCCCTCTTCGTTGTTGTTGTTTTTGTTGCCCGAGACATAGGCGGTCATACCCGGCGACGAGTCGGTCACCATCGAGTTGAGGGAGGCGGTTTTGACCATGCCGGTGACGGGGAAGGTGTCCATGGCCAAGGGCGTGATGACTTTGCCTTGGGCGTAGCCACCGGCCACGATGCGGGCGGCTGTGCGTTGCGCCGCACCCATGCCGTCGCCCAGCATGACGATGATGTTTTTGACCTTTTGGCCCCCAGCGAGCAAGGGCACCACTTCGAAGTTGCCCTTGGCGGTGACGCTCTGGCCATCGCTTTGCAAGGCGGTGACGGTCAAGCTGTGCAAGCCCGGCTTCATGACACTGACGGCACGCACCGTGGCCAGCACGGCGTGGCTGGGCACTTGGGCCAAACAGTCTTTGCCGCAGGTCTTGAGGGCGACGTTGCCCTCGACAGGTTTGCCGTTGATGGCAAAACTGGCCGAGGTGATGGTTTTGGACGCATCGTCGGGGCGCACCGTGGCTTGCAGGTCGAAGCGCTGGCCGGGCAAGAAGCGCGCGATCACCGGGCTTGGGTTGCCGCTGGCAAACAGCTCGCTGGGCGGGGTGAGTCGGCTCACGGTGGGCGCTGCCTGTGCAACGGCTGCGATCAGCGCCAAGGCGATGGCGCTCAGGCGAGTGGCGGTGTGCAAGGGTGAGGTCATAGGTGGTCCTGGTCGAAGAAATCAAGGAAGTCAAACACAAATCACGGCTGGAGCTGGAGCTGGACCCAGGTCACACGCCCGTCGTCGGCCTCTTGTCGGCCCACCGACAAGATACCGGCCAGCTCGATCAGGCCCGGGGTGTGGGGCACCACCCACGTCGATTGCGCGGGGGCGAGCTTGACGAGCACGGTGGCGGGCGGCAAATCGTCGGCGTCGCCGTCGGCATGCTCGCTCATTTGCACCGGCCGTGGGGTGAACAAAAACTGCCCGCGATGGCTGCCATGGTCTTGCTGCACCATGTAGCCGCGCAGCCGCACGGGCTGGCCGTTGGCTTGTTGCAGTCGGGGGTGGATGTCGAGTCCGCGGGGGCCGACTGGGAACTGGAAGAACTCTTTGAACGACAGCAACTCGGGGCTGGGGCTGGGGCTTGTGGTGCTGTTGGCGCTTGCCAATGTGCTGTGGGTTGCCACCAGGGAGGGGCTTGCAGCGGGGCTTGGGATTGACGTGTTGCTGGCCTGAGGGGCAGGCGCGACTTGGGCGTGTGCCGGGTGGCAGCACAGCCCGACGAGGAGCATCAGGCTCAGGGCCCGCACAAGGTTTGTCCGCAGCTGCCTCAAGGGCAGCGTTGGGCGTGGGCGAGACATGGGCTGTGGCATGGAGATCTGGAAAAACAAGAGCTTACACAGCCCATTTGGCAATTGTGTGACGAATCACCCGTCTGGCGCTGGGGTCAGGCCCTGAAAGCGGCGCGGCTTGGGTGGGGTTTGTCCCTTGGAGACCTTCCACTCTCTAAAAATAATAATTAGGTATTCATTCGATAAACTCGCCAAGGCGTGCAAGTGCGTTTTCAAGGTTTGGCATGCATTCTTTCGAGGAGGCTGTGATGTACGACGTCATCGTGATTGGTTCTGGCATGGGCGGGTTGACCGCCGCAGGTTTGTTGGCGGGCGTGGTCGGCCAGCGGGTGTTGGTGCTGGAAAAGCACACTGAACCCGGAGGACAGACCCATGTGTTTCGCCGCGACGGAGCCTCGTGGGATGTGGGCCTGCATTACGTGGGGCAACTGGCGCCGGGCTCGTCGATGCGCGCCTACATGGACTACTTGTCTGGGGGCGCGTTGCAGTGGACGCGCTTGCCTGAAGCCTTTGACCGCTTCATTTACCCGGGGCTGGACTTTGGCGTGCCTTCAGACCCGCAGCAGTACCAACAAAAACTGGTGGCTGCGTTTCCCGACGAGGCGCGCGCGATTGGGCGCTATTTCCGTGACATCCAACGGGCAGCGCGCTGGTCGGTGTTGGGGTTCATGCGCCACATGGTGCCCAGGCCGGTGGCCCCGGTGTTGCGGTGGTTGCAACGGCTCACAGCAGGCCAGGCCACGCAAAGCACCAAGCACTATTTGGCGCAGCACTTTCGCTCGCCGCAGTTGCAGGCCCTGCTGGCCAGCCAGTGGGGCGACTATGGCCTGCCGCCCGCGCACAGTGCGTTTGCCACGCACGCGCTGATCGTGAGCCATTACTTGCATGGCGCTTGGTTTCCTCAAGGCGGGTCCAGCCGCATTGCACGGACTTTTGAAAAAAACATCGAGCGCCATGGCGGCTCGGTGCGCGTGGCACAAGAGGTGCGCGAAATCTTGGTGGAGAACGGTCGCGCGACAGGGGTGCGGGTGCTCGATCGACGAGGCCCGCAGCCAGTGGAGCGGGTGCTGCGTGCGCCCCTTGTCATTTCAAATGTGGGGGCCAGGCTCACCTACCAACACTTGCTGCCCACCCATGGCGAGGTGGGCGCAGCCACCGCAGCGGTGCGCGCAGAGATGGACCAGATTGGCACGGGGTTTTCAGCCGTGACGCTGTACCTGCGCCTCAACGCCGATGCGCGAAGCTTGGGGGTGAAGGGCGAGAACTTCTGGATCAACACCGACTTGAACCATGACGACATCCAAGGCCAAACCCAAGACTTGATGCAGGGCAAGCCGCGCAGGGCTTATGTGTCGTTCCCCTCCATCAAGTCGGGGGAGATGCGGTGGCACACGGCCGAGATCATTGGCTTGGTAGACCCCCAGGCTTTTGCGTCATGGCAGACCACACCCAAGGGCTACCGAGGCGCTGGCTATGCGGCCCTGAAAGACCGCATCACCCAAGGTCTGCTGGGTCTGGCTGAAACCGCGCTGCCGGGCTTCGGGGCGTTGGTGACGTATGCCGAGCTTGCCACGCCGCTGACCTTTGAGAATTTCACCTCACACCCACGGGGGGTGTTTTATGGGATTCCAGCAACGCCGCAGAGGTTGCGCTCTGACTTGCTAGGGCCGCGCACACCGATCGAAGGCTTGTATTTGTCGGGACAAGATGCCGGCAGTTTGGGCATTGTGGGCGCCATGATGGGCGGGGTGGTGGCTGCCTGCCAAGCGCTGGGCGCCAAAGGCTATCCGATGATTCAGGCCGCACTCAGGCGTCAGCCCGCAGCCCCAACAGCCGCATCCCCATTACCCCCTGAAAAATGTCGGGCCGTGCTCAGCGCCAAGCGCGCGCTCACGCCCAGCATTTGGGCGCTGAGCTTTGAGGTTGAAGGCGCATTGACCCATTTCGCGGCCGGCCAGTACGCCCGGGTGCATGTGGGCCACGACGAATGGCGCGACTACTCGATCGCAGGCGTTGAGGGCACCACGGTGCGATTTCTGATCAGCACACGCACAGGCGGGCACGGCTCGCGCTTTGCTGAAACGGCCAAGCTCGGAACCCAAACACTGATCGAACTCCCCTTGGGCGAATACACCTTGGCCCCTCACCTTGGGCGCCAGGTGTTTGTCGCCACTGGGACAGGGCTGGCGCCGTTTTTGCCCATGTTTGAGACGCTGGCGCGGGCGGGCCAGCTGGACCATGCCACGCTGTTGTTTGGTTGCGCCACAGCGCGCGAAGACATCACCACAGCCTTGGGCCCACTGCCGCCTCAGGTGATGCGCTGTTTCAGCCGAGCGCCCGCGCCTGAAGGCGGCATGCAAGGCCGTGTCACCGACGGCATCGCCCGTTTGAGCTTCGAGCCCACAGACACCGCGTTTTACGTCTGCGGCGCTTCAGCCATGGTGGCTGACTGCAAGGCGTTGCTGGAATCACGGGGGGCGTTGCATGTGTTCATCGAGGGGTATTGAGTCCACGTGGCCCAGGACGCACACACCAATTCCAAAAATAACATATTTGTTAATATAATTGGATGCAGTTTGTGATTCGCTATTACAGCGAGACCGTGCAAGCGGAGATACTGCAATTTCCTGACACGCTGCAAGCTCGCTACATCACCTTGACTCAAAGGATGGTTGAATTCGGTCCGCATTTGGGGCTTCCCCATACCGATGCCTTTGGGGGCGGCTTGTTTGAGTTGCGGCTCAAAGGTGCAGAGGGGATTGCAAGAGTTTTCTTTTGTACGTTGATAGGCCAAGAGATTGTGATGTTGCACAGCTTCATCAAAAAAACTCAGAAAACACCAGACAAAGAACTCAAGATCGCCAAATCACGAATGAAGGAGTTGAAGACATGAGCCCCAAAAAAATGATGACCCACGAACAGCTCGTGAAAAAAATGCTCAAGCGTCCAGCCGTCAAGGCAGAAACCGAGCGGTTGAACCGCGAAGAATTTTCGATCTTGGACCAGATTCTTGCCGCTCGAAAAGCAGCTGGGCTGACTCAGGCTGATGTTGCAAAACGCATGGGAACTCAAGCGCCGGCGATTGCGCGACTTGAAAGCGCATTGGCCAGTGGCAAGCATTCCCCAAGTTTGAACACCTTACGCAAATACGCCCAAGCGCTTGGCAAGCGCGTTGAATTGCATTTGGTTTGAAGATGGCAGCCGCCCCCTAAGACGGCGGCGCTTGCCGCAACGCCCACTGCACCTGCTCACGCACCACCTCACTGGGGTGGCTGAGGTGAACGCCCAAGGCCTGGCGCAGCAACGCGCAGTCGGACACGCGCAAAGCATTGCCCGCCGCCAGCGCCACGTTGCGCAACCAGCGCGCATGGCCGATGCGGCGAATGGCGCTGCCTTCGGTGCGGCGTAAAAACTCGGTCTCTGACCAACCCAACCACTGCGCAAGGTCTTGATCGACCCAGCCTTCACGCACATCGAAGTCGGGCACGGTGGCGGTTTGCGCAAACTTGTTCCAAGGACAGACCAGTTGGCAGTCGTCACACCCATACACATGGTTGCCCATCAAAGGGCGCAAGTCTTCGGGAATGGGGCCGTCGTGCTCGATGGTGAGGTACGAAATGCAACGCCGCGCATCGACCACACCCGGCGCCACGATGGCTTGTGTGGGGCACACGTCGATGCAGGCGGTGCATTGGCCGCAATGCGGGCTCGCGGGTTCACTGGCGGGCAGTGCGAGATTAAGGTAAATCTCTCCCAAGAAGAACATCGAGCCCGCCTCGCGGTTGAGCACCAGCGTGTGTTTGCCGCGCCAGCCTTGGCCGCTGCGGGTGGCCAACTCGGCTTCGAGCACGGGGGCCGAGTCGGTGAAGGCGCGGTACTGCAAGGGCGCCTCATCCGGCGTGTGGGCCCGCAAGTGCGCATCAATCTGCTGGGCCAGGGTGTCGAGCCGCTGGCGCAGCACCTTGTGGTAGTCGCGTCCTCGGGCGTAGACCGACACCACGCCCTGCCCTGGCGTGCGCAGGCGTTGCCACTCCTGGTCTTGCCAATCGGGGAGCGTGTCGCGCGGCAGGTAGTTCATGCGGGCGGTGAGCACGCTCACAGTGCCCGGCACCAGCTCGGCGGGGCGGGCGCGCTTCATGCCGTGGCGTGCCATGTAGTGCATGTCGCCGTGGAAGTTGTGGGCCAACCACTCGCGCAAACCGGGCTCGGCCGAGGACAAATCCACCGGGGCCACCGCAATTTGGGAAAATCCCAGGGCCCGAGCCCAAATCTGCATCTGCGACAGCAACAATGTGTGGTGGTTCGACAACCGTAATTCCCTAGATCAATGTGCCGATTGTAAAAACCCTCTCCTGGCCCGACGAAGCGGCCACCGCAGCCTTTGCCCAGCAACTGGCCGCTGCGCTGTGCCGCACGCCCGCTGCGCCCCGTGTTGCAGGGCAAGCTGCGCTTGCTGCTGGTGTGCATGCCGAGCTGGATGCTGCGGCTCCTGCACCTCAGGGCCCAAGCGCCTGCATGGCTTTGCATGGCCAGTTGGGCGCTGGCAAGACCACCTTCGTGCGCCACCTGCTGCGCGCGCTGGGCGTGACGGGGCGCATCAAGAGCCCCACCTATGCGGTGGTTGAGCCCTATGAGGTGACGGCATCAGGGCAGCCGCTGCAGATTTGGCACTTTGACTTTTACCGCTTCAGCGACCCACGCGAGTGGGAAGACGCGGGCTTTCGCGACCTGTTTGCCAGCCCGGGCTTGAAGCTGTGTGAATGGCCCGAGCATGCACAGGGCGTGATGCCCACACCCGACTTAGACCTGCACATTGAGGTGGACACCGAGGGGCAGCGTCAGGTCAAGGTGCATGCCCACACGCCTGTGGGCGAATGGCTGCTGGCATGACACACCCGCACGCTCAACCCCTGCCGATGAAGCGGCGCAGCTGGCTGCAAAGCGGCGCCTTGTCTCTGCTGTTGGGGCAAGCCGACATTGCGTGGGGCGCGACCATTGTGGCGGTGCGGGTGTGGCCTGCCGCCGACTACACCCGCGTGACGATTGAGAGCGACACGGCGCTGAAAACCGTGCCCTTGTTTGTGGCCAACCCACCGCGCTTGGCGGTGGACATTGAAGGCATTGAACTCAACCCCGCGCTGCGCGAGTTGGTGGGCAAGGTGCGCTCAGACGACCCCTACATCACAGGGGTGCGCGTGGGCCAGTACACCGCGGGCACGGTGCGTTTGGTGCTGGACCTGCGCCAGATGGTGCAGCCGCAGGTGTTCAACTTGCCGCCGGTGCTGGCTGGCAATGCGCGCTACCAACACCGCTTGGTGCTGGACCTCTACCCCACCCAAGTGGCCGACCCGCTGGAAGCCTTGATTGCCGAGCGCTTGAAGGGCAGCACCAGCTCGACCTCGGCCAACAGCACCTCCAGCGGTCCGTCGATGACGGCGCTGCCGCCACCGGCGCCTGCGTCCAAGCTGGGCCAAACATCCGACCCGCTGGGCGATTTGCTGGCCAGCCAAAACCGCCAACCCACAGCGCTGCCCCCTGCGCCGCCTGCGGTGGTGGCGCCGCCCATCACCCTGGCAGCGTCGGCGGCTCAGGCGCCCAGCACAGGCGAGCGCTTCATCATCGTGGCGCTCGACCCCGGCCATGGCGGCGAAGACCCTGGCGCCATCGGCCCGCGTGGCACCAAAGAGAAAGACGTGGTGTTGCAAATTGCACACCGCTTGCGCGACCGCATCAATGCCGCGCAAATCAAGACCCGCCAAGGCACGCTGCCCATGCGCGCCATGCTCACGCGCGATGCCGATTTTTTTGTGCCCTTGCAGGTGCGGGTGGACAAAGCCAGACGGGTTCAGGCCGACTTGTTCATCAGCCTGCATGCGGATGCGTTTTTAACGCCTGATGCACGCGGCGCCAGTGTGTTTGCGCTGAGCCAAGGTGCAGCGTCTAGCACTGCAGCGCGTTGGATGGCTGCGCAAGAAAACCGCGCCGACTTGGTGGGCGGCTTGAACCTCAAAGTGCAAGACGCCACGGTGCAGCGTGCGCTGCTGGACATGAGCACCACCGCGCAAATCAACGACAGCTTGAAGTTGGGCGGGGAGATGCTGGGGCAAATCAAACGCGTGGGCAAACTGCACAAACCCAAGGTCGAGCAAGCTGGCTTTGCGGTGCTCAAAGCCCCCGACATTCCGAGTGTGCTGGTGGAGACCGCTTTCATCAGCAACCCCGACGAAGAAACCCGCTTGGTGAGTGAGGGCTACCAAAACGAGCTAGCCGACGCGCTGATGCGCAGCATTGAGCGTTATTTCTCGCGCAACCCGCCCCTGGCGCGCACGCGCAACACCTGAGCGCCAGCGAAGACACACACCAGAGCGCCATCTCAAGCCACACACCTGAACCCCAGCCCAAGCCACACACCTGAACCCCAGCGCAAGCCACACACCTCAGTGCCAACCCAGCCACACACCTGAGCCACAACTCAGTCACACCGCTCATGTCCGACACGCCATCACACACCCCGTTGCCAGCTGCGGCCCCTGCGTCGGAGCAGGGCACCGAACCCACAACCACCGCGGCACCCGCCTCCCAAGCCCGCAACCCGCTGCACGGCATGACGCTGGAGAAGATCCTCTTGGCCCTCGAAGCCCACTATGGCTGGGACGGATTGGGCGAGCGCATTGCGGTGCGCTGCTTCACCCACGACCCCAGCGTGGCGTCAAGCCTG
>CANFJA010000055.1 GCA_947447235.1 Comamonadaceae bacterium | reverse complement strand
CCCGATGAGATGAAGTTCGATGCCAACGGCGTCTTGATGACCTCTTAAGAGCCAAGAAGTTGCCCGTATGACCGACATGTACCAAACGCCTGGCGACAGGCTGCGTTTTGAAATCCTTCTCAAGTCCTTGACGGAGGGAAGTCTCAATTTGGCGGTGTTGAGCGACCATGACCAGGTGCTCGATTTTTACGGCACTTTGTTTGAAGAACGCTTGCGTGCCAAAGGCGAGACCCAAATTGAGTTTTGTGCCTCCACCAATTCAGAGCAGTTGGTGCAAAAGTTCAATGAAATTTTGTCGGAGTTGACGCTCAATCAGGCGCTGGAAAAAGAAGCCAAGCACGCACCACGACGCTATTTGGTGTTTCGCGATTCGATCTTGATGCAAGACTTCGAGTTGCAGTTGTTGGCGCGTTTGGTCAACGGGTTTCCGGCCGGCAACATCAGTGTGATTTTGTTGCTCAAGCGCAGTGGCAGCTTTCGCAACAAGCTCGATGCCTTTGGCAAAAACTTGCTGCAGTGGGAAGTCGAGGCGAAAGTCGGCGAAGTCAAAGAGCCTTTGAAAGATTGGGTTGCCGATACCCCGGACCCTTCTCCGGAAGCGCTGGCAGCTCAGTTGCTGAAGTCCTCGACCAAGCCTTCATGGCGCGTTCCCGGCGCTGACAAGCCCGCACAAGAACCTGTGTTGTTGACTCAGGCCCAGCCTTCCACAAGCACCGAAGCGACCGCCAAGGGGACGACACCCAGTGCCTCGACCGCAGCGCCAGTCACGGAATCTGTGTCTGCGGCCAGTCACGATGTGACAGCGTTGCCCGATTTTTCACGCGAGCCGGTGCTGAGTGCTTTCTCTGACCCCGACCCCGTTGACGCCCCCCCGGTGTTTGAGCGTGAAGTCCGCTCCGTACCCTGGGGTTGGATGTTGTTGGTTGCCTTGCTCTCGTTGTTGGCCTTTGCCTTCATGTACCGCGATCTGGTGATGACCGAAGTCGAGCTGATGAAGAAATACCTGCTGCGTGGCACACCTGCTGCTGCCGTACCTGCAGACAGTGCATCGGCTGCCAAATGGCCGGCATCTGCCCCTGCATGGCCCATGGCATCGCAAGCCTCTGAACCCGCTGTCGCTGCCAGCGCGGTGGCTGAGACAGCTTCCGCCCCTGTGCCTGCGGCAACGACGCCGCCAACAGCGGCCGCATCGACACCCCCCCTCTCGGCGAGTGCAGCCGTCGCTGCAACCGTGAAAGCCCCCGTGAGCGCCGACAAAGCAGTGGCGCCAGCCAGCGAAGCCAAACCAGCTGCCACAGCGACAAAAGCTGTGGCCAAGGCCAGCGAAGACAACAGCGACACCGCTTGGTTGAAACAATTGCCAAGCACTGGCTATGTGGTGCAGTTGGCTGCCTTTGATACAGAAGAAGAAGTCAACAACTTCAAAAGAAGCAATAAGTTGTATGAAAAGGCGCGTATTTTGTCGCCTCGCAAAAAAGGCACCACGCGGCGTTACTTCATTTTGGTGGCGGGCCCTTTTGAGAACAAAGTTGATGCCGATGCTTACATGAGGTCCAACCCCTTGTTGGCCAAAGCTTGGCTGCGCACCAGCCAGTCCATCCTCAGTCAATTTGATCGCCCATGAGAACGGTACGGAGTTGCCCGCATGAAGTCTGAAGAAGACACAATTATTCGTTCCGAGCACGAGGGTGGTTCGGCGCACGCCAGCGCGGAGTCGGCCGAATTCGTGCCCGGGTATCAGCCCGAGCGCATGACCAAGATCACCGTGCCAGGCTTGTCCGAGGACGCCAGTGGCATGTCGGCCGAGGCCTTGGCCAATATCCCCACCTTGACCGAGCAGGTCGCCCATGAAGTCGCAAAGGCAAAGCCAGAACCCGTGGCTGATCCTGTGTCAACCCCTGCGCTGCACCAAGAGCCTGTCGCCGCGAGTGACCCAGTCAGTCCAAGCCCCCCTGCACCCACCCAGCCAAGCTCACAGGTAGACCCAGCACCTGCCGAGGCTCTGCCATCTGAGGCCGAAGTAGACGATTTGCCACACGCCGAGACGGCCCTTGCGCAGCAAGGGGCTCAAGATACCTCGCCTGAGGCCGATTCATGGCTTGAGCAGTGTCAGGTCCGAATCGACCATCTCAATGACGAAATTCAACAACTCAACGATCGACTCGATCAACTCGAACAGACAACAAAGGTTTGAACATGGCGGAAACCCAACAACCCAACGACGAGGCGACGGCAACCACGCTGGATGTGGATGCCACGGCTCAGCGCTTGACCGAGTTGGCCAATTCGTCACTGGACAGCACCGAGGTGTCGCGCCAAATTGAAGAGTTGACATCGGTGGTGCTCGACTCTGCCGAGGTCTCCACCCGCTCAGCCAGCATTGCCGCAGACGTGAGCGCGAGCATGCGTGCGGTGGTGGCCAAGATCCAAGAAACCAACCGACTCAACATGCTGCAATCGCGCATTGTGTTGATCAGTTTCTCGGCATGTTTGTTGGTGGCCATTGGTGTGTTTTTTGCCATCACGATCAAGATGACCAAGTCGATCAAAGAGCTCGACACCATGATTTATGCCATGGCCAAGCGCGTGATTGAGGTCGATGCCAGCATCAACTCGATCAGTAAAACCAATGCCGATTTCTCGGAAATCACTGACAAGCAAGAAGAATTGGCCACCATTCAAACGCGGGTTGCCAACCGCTTGGAAGAGTTGGGCCGGGCCATATCGTCGATGCCCAACAACGTGGCGGATCAAGGCAACAAGGTCAACGATCCGAAGTTTCAAAACATGCAAAAGCAGTTGCAAAGCCTGGACGCCAAGTTGACGTCGCTCGAGGGCAAGATGCTGACTTTTGCCCAAGCTGCATCGGCCAAATCGGCACCCACTGCGGCGCCTGTGTCGCAAGCCATTCTGAGCGATATCCAAAAGCTCAAGCAAGATTTGGCATCGGTCAACCAAGCCCAAGACAAAACGCAGGCCTCTGCCGCCAAGGCGGCAGTGGCCGCCACTGCCGCTGCAACAGCTGCTGAAAAAGCGGCTGAGAAAGCCGCCGCATCTGAAAAAGCGGCAGGTGCTGAACGCTTGGCTTCGCAAAAAGCAGCGGCTGAAAAAGCGGCCGCCA
This sequence comes from Comamonadaceae bacterium, assembly GCA_947447235.1. GTDB lineage: Bacteria > Pseudomonadota > Gammaproteobacteria > Burkholderiales > Burkholderiaceae_C > Limnohabitans. The sequence goes on along the minus strand of CANFJA010000055.1, from coordinate 7,152 downwards.
TGCGTGCTGGGCAAGACAAGTCGACAGAGCAAATGGCGTCTGAAAAATTAGCCGCTGAAAAAGCCGCCGCCGCGCGTGCTGCCGCACAAAAAGCTGCGGTGGAGAAAGCGGCTGAGAAAGCTGCTGCTGAAAGAAGTGCGGCTGAAAAAGCGGCCGCCGCCGCTGCTGCCGCTGAAAAAGCCGCTGCTGCTGCCGCCGCCGCAGCTGAAAAAGCCAAACTGACACCACCGCCAGTCCCGGTGGTCAAAGACAGTCCGATTCGCTACCCGCGCTTGCCAGCCTCGTCTGCCTCAAGCGGCCAATAATTGAAAGCTGCTGGCGCTGGCCTTGGGCCAGTCGCGGAACACATCGGGTAAGTCCATCACAGAGTCGTTGTGCAGCAACGCACCTGGCGCGACGTTGTCGACCAACTCCGACAAGTGCTGCACATGCGTTTCGGTGACGCGCCGCATGATGTGCTTGGTCGACAACTCGCTGGGCGAATGAAGACCCGCTGCTTGCATCAGCTCTTGCAGTGCTTCCAGCGTGTTCTCATGAAAGTTGTGCACCCGCTGTGCTTTGTCGGGCACCACCAAAGCCATTTGTCGTTTGGCGTCTTGCGTGGTCACGCCGGTGGGGCAGTTGCCGGTGTGGCAAGTTTGCGCTTGGATGCAACCCAGTGCAAACATAAAGCCGCGTGCGCTGTTGCACCAGTCTGCGCCCAGCGCTATGGCGCGTGCCATATCGAAAGCACTGACAATTTTGCCGCTCGCACCCACCCGAATTTGATCGCGCAAACCCACGCCGACCAAGGTGTTGTGAACCAATCGCAGGCCCTCTTGCAAGGGCATGCCCATGTGGTCTGAGAACTCCAAGGGCGCTGCGCCAGTCCCGCCTTCGGCGCCGTCAACGACCACAAAGTCCGGAAGAATGCCACTTTCTTGCATCGCTTTGACCATGCCAAACCACTCCCAAGGGTGACCAATGCACAGCTTGATGCCCACCGGTTTGCCTTCGCTCAAGGTGCGCAAAGTTTGGACAAACTGCATCAACTCCAGCGGGGTTGAAAAACTGCTGTGCGCCGCCGGCGACACGCAGTCCTCGCCGATCTGCACGCCACGTGCCTCGGCAATTTCTGCCGTCACCTTGGGGCCGGGCAACACGCCGCCGTGACCGGGCTTGGCGCCTTGGCTGAGTTTGATCTCGACCATCTTGACTTGCTCGGAGCGCACGTTCTCGACAAACCGCTCAGGGCTGAAGTGGCCTTGTTCGTCGCGACAGCCAAAGTAGCCCGAGCCAATTTCCCAAATCAAATCGCCGCCATGCACGCGGTGATGGCGCGAGATGGAGCCTTCCCCTGTGTCGTGTGCAAAGCCACCCATCTTGGCGCCTTGGTTCAGCGCCATGATGGCGTTGGCACTGAGTGCGCCAAAGCTCATGGCCGAGACATTGAACAAGCTGATGCTGTAGGGCTGGGTGCAATGCGCGCCACCCACATGGATGCGAAAGTTGTGATCGCTCAGCACGCTGGGCGCGATGGAGTGGTTGATCCATTCATAGCCCACAGCGCGCACATCCAGTTGGGTGCCAAACGGGCGCTTGTCTGAGGCATCTTTGGCGCGCGCGTAAACCAAGCCGCGCTGCGCTCTTGAAAAGGGGGCAGCTTCGGTTTCGGACTCTAGGAAGTATTGACGAATCTCAGGCCGAATGGTCTCAAGCATGAAGCGCAAATGCCCAATGATGGGGTAGTTGCGCAAAATGGCATGGTGCTGTTGTTGCAGGTCGTACAAGCCCACCAAGCTCAGGCCCAAAAAGATCAGGGGCCACCAGCCGCTCATGCCCATGACACCAGAGCCCAGCAGCGTGAAGATCAGAAGCACCACCGAGGCAATGAAGGCGGTGTAGCGCACCGGATAGATCTGATTGAGTTTGTCCAGCATGCGTGCGTGCTCCTTGAGCAAATGAAAAAAGTTTATCGGTCGGCGTTGAGTTTGGCTGCGAGTTTAGATTGCGCCAAGGCCGATGTGTCAGCGCGTTGGCGGGCCGTGTGAAGTTGTTGCTCGGCGGCTTGCTCAACCTCGCGCAAGTGCAACAAGATGGTGCTGCGTAAATTCACCAAGTCTTGGTCCAGTTGGCGCAGGCGCTCTTTGAGCTCGCGCTGCAACGCCATGCGCTGGGTCAGCAAGTTCACTTCTGCCGCGACAGTGCGCCAAGTGTGGGTCAGGCTGTCGTTGGGGGCAGCACGCAACTGTTCCAGCAATGACTCCATCGAGGGGTCAGACAGCGCAGGCTGGGTGTCACTGCGGGCAGCCTCGAGTGTGTCGGTCAGGGTGGGCACATTGTCTGGCGCGGACGGGTAAGGCGCAGCGGCTTTGGGCGCAGCGGCAGTTTGTGGCGTCAGGGTGTGAACCTGACCCCAGCCGTCTTCAGGGGTGTACTGCTTGAGTCCTTTGAAGGACAAAAATTGAGGTTCGGCAGACATGGCTTATTTACTGATCACGCCCATGGACATGCGTTTGAGAAACTGCGGAATGCTCATGCCACCCACGCCGCTGTTGCTGTTGGCTGCCACCGCTTTGTGGACCGGCTCTTCTGGACGTACCTTGTGCATGCGGTGTCTGCCCAAGATCGAGTACTGGCTCGACAAAGAACTGGATGCGCTCAACAAGTTGTTGCGTTGGTTGAGTACGTGGCTGTGTGAGCCCAGTTTGCTGTGCAGGGCCTGGTTGGTGGTAGGGGTGGTGCTGCGCTGGGTTTGCTGCAAGCTTTGTTGTGCGCTGCGCATTTTGCGCGCTGTCCCCACCGATTGACCAAATTCGTTGAAGGATTGGCCGCATGCGTCTTGCAGGTCCATCAAGTAACCACGCTCAAACATGTCGCGTGCGCTTTGCGCTTCCAAGATCGGAGGCGCGAGCATGAAGCTGACCGGAAAGCGCTGCTTGGAAAACACGTCACTTTGCAGTTGCTCGGGCTGAACCCGGGTGGGGGCCACCAGCAGGGTGGGTGGGGTGTGAATCGCCGAATCAAAGACCCAGCGGTGACGGCTCAAAAAGCCAGCGGTGGCCGCCAACTCAATTTCAGACACCGAGGTGGGCACGATCACCAAGTCGTATTCGAACATCAACTCACCTGCGATGGAGTCGGTCCAAGTGAGGTCACACACCACCACGTCTGAGCTGCTGGCAGCGCGTCGCAGGTGCAAGCGCGCATCCAAGATAGGACGGTTGCCACCTTGGTCCAAGGGCAAGAGGTGGTGTTGCACCACCACACCAATGTTGGGTGCACGGGACATCCAGGTGCTGGAAGAACCATGGGTATCAAAGTCCAGCAAGGTCACCGATTGACCTTGACGACGCAAGTAAGCGGCTAAGTTGGCAGAGACGGTGCTTTTACCGACACCACCTTTTTGGCTGGTCACCAAAATCTTGAAAGTTGACATACAAAACTCCTAACGCTTGAGGCTGGGGGGCGCTTGACGCGTACCCAGTTTCTTCAGCGGGGAATCGAATTTACCTGCCCCACCCATGCGCGGCAAGCCTTTGTTGATGAGGCTTTCAAGAGGGCTGGACTTTTTAAAGATAAATTTGAATACTTAAAAATTAAACTTATTACAAAAAAGAAACAATATGAAGAAAATTATCTATGTGCTTGATTTATTTGAATAAATTTCTAAGTGTCGGAAAAAACAACACTTCGCTCCCTGTTCAGTCCAAAGTGGCACTCCAGCGGTCGTTCCAAGGGGCTTGTGCTTGGTCTAAGTGCCGCCGCTCGCGCTTGGTCGGACGACCTTGTTCAATGCTCAATGCGGGTTCGGGGGCGAGTCGGCGCGCTTGGCGCTGCGCTGAATTTTTTTCCATGCTCTCGGCGGTTTCTTGGTACATGGTTTGCGCAACGATGGCTGGGCCTCGCATGGGCAGCAGCGCATGGACCACCACAGTGCGAGTGAACGGGCCTTGCCTCAAGGTGACGGTGTCGCCGACTTTGAGTTCGCGTGCGGGTTTGGCGGTTTGGTCGTTGACGTCGACGCGATTTTTTTGAATTTCTTCACAGGCCAAGCCACGTGTTTTGTAAAACCGCGCGGCCCACAACCATTTGTCCAAACGTTGACGCTCAAGAGTTTGCTGCATGCTCAGATTGTGCGCAAAAACTTGCCCCTTAAAATTAGAAGATTCCACCAACTTCAAAGACACCATGTCACAACGTCATCTCGTATTCATTTCTGCGGCCGCATTGGTTTTGTTGTCTGCATGCAGTTCAACCAAATTGCCAGATACCACCGACCTGAGCGGCAAAGCTGCCGACACCACCTCCGCAGGTGCTGCAGCGCCCATCTCTGGGGTTGCGGCTGTGGTGGCCGATCACTTGAATCCCAACAGTTTGATTGCCAGCCAGCGCAGCGTCTACTTTGACTTTGACCAATTCACCGTCAAAGCAGAAGACGGCCCACTGATTGAGCGTCAAGGCAAGTACTTGGCATCCAAGCCCGCCTTGATGATCCGAGTCGAAGGCAATGCCGACGAGCGTGGCGGTCGTGAATACAACTTGGCCTTGGGACAAAAGCGTGCCGAAGCGGTGGTGCGCGCGCTCAAGGTGTATGGCGTGAGCGACAAACAAGCTGAGCCCGTGAGCTTTGGCAGCGAAAAACCCCAAGCACCAGGCCACGACGAAGCCGCATGGGCCAAGAACCGCCGCGTGGATTTGGCTTACCCCAGCAAATGAAGCTTGAACGGGTAGCACGCCTTTGATGGAAATCAACAACGAAGAGGTGACCACACCACCCCGGGCTTCGGCTTCGCTGGTGTTGTTGCGTGATGCGCCGCGTGCCTCGGAAGGGCTCGAGGTTTTTTTGCTGCGTCGCCACACAGACTCTGCGGTCTTGGGCGGCGCCTATGTGTTTCCCGGTGGCAAGCTCGACGACGCCGATTGCGCGCCTGCTTTGCATGCGCATTTAGACCGCACGCCCGCTGCTTTGCACCAAGCCTTGGGTGAGCCCGAGCTGGACGCTTCCATGGCGGCGGGTTTGTATGTGGCGGCCGTGCGTGAAGCCTTGGAAGAATGCGGTGTCTTGTATGCCCGTACCAGCGATGCACAAGCCGCCTTGCACGACGCCAGCCTGCGCCAGCATTGGCAACAGCAATTGCACAGCGGCGTGAGTTTTGAGCGCTTGGTGCAAGAAGCCGCGTTGGCCATAGACACCCAGCAGTTGGCACCGTGGTCGCGTTGGATCACACCGCGTGTGCCCTCGATCACCAACAAGCGGTTTGACACGCGCTTTTTTGTGGCGGTGTTGCCCGAACTTCAAGAACCGGTCCACGACAACGTCGAAGCGATTGACAGCGTGTGGCTCACGCCGCGTGAGGCCTTGACCCGCTATTGGAACCGCGAGCTGGTGTTTGCGCCGCCCCAAATCATGACCTTGGTGGGCCTCATGCCTTTCAGCAGCGCACGCCAAGTGCTGCAAGCCATGCAACACCGCGCGCCGCCCTTGGTCGAGCCCCAACCGTTTGACCTTGAGGGTGTGCGCCACATTGCCTATCCAGGCGATGACAAGCACACGCGCACGGACCGCGCCATGATTGGGCCAACGCGCCTTCAATTCATGAACGGTCGGTTTGAACCTGCCGGTGGCTTGGCTGCCTTGCTCAACCCCTGAACCCATGACCGCACTTTCACCCGCGTTTCAACTCCATGGCAAAAAAGGTTTGGTGCTGGGCTTGGCCAACGAACACAGCATTGCCTGGGGTTGTGCGCAACAAGCCCATGCCATGGGTGCTGAGTTGGTCGTCTCGTGCCTGAACGACAAAGCCCGTCCGTTTGTCGAACCCCTCACGCAAGCCCTTGGACTCGATTTGCAAACCTGCAATATCGAAACCCCCGACGAGCTGGCCCATTTGGTGTCTTACGCCGCAGGCAAATTGGGGCGCTTGGACTTTGTGATTCACTCCATCGCATGGGCGCCTTTGCAAGATTTGCATGGACGAGTGGTGGACAGCTCCAGCGTGGGCTTTGCCCGTGCCATGGAGGTGTCGTGCCATTCGTTTGCCACCTTGGCGCAGCTGTGTGCGCCGCACATGACGAGCGGCGGCAGCATGGTGACCATGACGTATCTGGGTGCCGACGAAGCCGTACCGCACTACGGCTTGATGGGGCCGGTCAAGGCGGCCCTTGAATCCTTGGTGCGCTACATGGCGCTGGAGTTAGGGCCACAAAACATCCGCGTGCATGCGGTGTCGCCCGGGCCGATTCCGACGCGTGCAGCGTCTGGCATTGAGGCCTTTGACGCGCTGATGCAAAGCAACATCGACAAATCGCCCTTGCGCCGTTTGGTGACGCTAGAAGAAATTGCCAACCTCAGCACCTTTTTGTGCACCGATGCTGCCAGTGGCATGACCGGTCAAACCATTTATGTCGATGCGGGCAGCCATGCGGTGGCCTGAAACAGAGAACGCGCATGAACGAGATCACAGAAACCCTCAATGACCCCAACAACGAGTGGTTCGACAACTACCCCTACGACAGCATCTTGATTGGACAAGTGGCACGCAGCGTGCGCACCTTGAGCTTGGCCGACATTCAGGCCTTTGCGGCTGTGTCGGGTGACACCAACCCCGCCCACCTCGATCCCGACTATGCCAATGCCACCTTGTTCCATGGTGTGATCGGTCATGGCATGTGGGGCGGGGCCTTGATCTCGAGTTTGTTGGGCACGGTGTTTCCAGGGCCTGGCACGATTTATTTAGAGCAAAACCTGCACTTCAGTCGCCCGGTGCGAATTGGCGACACCTTGACGGTGTCGGTCACCTGCACCGCCAAGCACGACGACAAAAAAACGGTAGACCTCGACTGCTTGTTGGTCAACCAAAAAGGCGAGCGCGTGCTCTACGGCGTGGCGCGCGTGATGGCGCCGACCGAGAAGTTACGCCTGCCCCGCATCCATGCGCCCCACATCAGTTTGTTCGACCCTGAAGTTCGCCATGCCCATTTGCTGGCGCTGGGCGCTGACTTGGAGCCTGTGTTGTGTGGTGTGGTGCACCCCTGTGATGCCGACTCCTTGCAAGGCGCCATGGACGCCCACCATGCCGGTTTGATTCGAGCGGTCTTGATTGCGCCTGAGCACAAGTTGCGTGCGGTGGCCAAAGAGGCCGGCATTGACATCTCTGGCGCGACCGTCAT
>CANFJA010000054.1 GCA_947447235.1 Comamonadaceae bacterium | reverse complement strand
TGAAATCTCGATGTGTGCTTTGGGATGAACGCGCGCCATGTGCATGAGCAGCGGCGTCATCAACAACGCCCCAGGGCCAGAGCCCAAGCCAATGCGCACCTGGCCAATCTCGCCGTTGCGCAGCCGTTGCCCGGTTTGGCGCAGCTCATGCGCGCCATCGACCAGCCCCTGCGCATGTTGCACGATGTGTTGGCCAAAGGCCGTCAGCTCGTTCTTTCTGCCGATGCGGTCGAACAAGGGCTGCCCCAGTTCGTCTTCCAGCGACTTGATGCTGCGGCTCAGCGCGGGCTGCGTCAGGTGCAGCTTGTCGGCGGTTTTGCTGAACGAGCCTTGTCGGGCCAGTTCGATCAGGTGTTTGAGTTGAACCAGGGTCATGGCGCCATCCATTCATGCATTTAAATCATGGAAATCAATACAACAATGCATTGGACATTGTATTTTTGCTTTCTTACGATCTGCCCATCACCACCCACGTCATCACCCAAGGAGTTGACACATGCCTTTGACACTTCACCGTTTATTCCCGCTGCTGGCCAGTTTGTTGATGAGTGGAGCAGTCTTGGCGCAGGCCTACCCCAGCAAACCCGTGACCTTGATGGTGCCCTACCCAGCGGGTGGTTTGTCTGACGTGATCGCACGCACGGTCAACACCACCTTGGCCAAACACTTTGGCCAGCCTGTGATCGTAGAAAACCTGGGCGGCGTGAGCGGCGCCATTGCCGCGCAGAAAGTGTTGAACTCTCCGTCAGACGGGCAAATCATTTTTCAAGGCTCTCCCAATGAGTTGATCTTGTCGCCCCTGGCCAACGCCGCGGTGAAATTCAAGAGCGAAGACTTCCGTTTGGTACAAATGATTGCCACTGCACAGATTGGCTTTTTGGCGCGCAAAGATTTGCCCGTGAACAACGTGGACGAGTTTTTGGACTACGCCCGAAAAATGGCCAAAGAAGGCAAACCCATCACCTACGCCAGCGTGGGCCCAGGTTCGTTCTACCACCTGCTGGGCGAGCATTTGTCCAAGGTCACACAGATTGAGATGACCCACATCCCCTACAAAGGTGCAGCACCTGCCAACCAAGATTTGCTAGGCGGCCAGGTGGATATCTTTTTGGCCCCTTTTGGCAAGTCCTATGACGAGTTGGCCAAACAAGGCAAGCTGAAAATTCTGGCCATGCTCAACACCGAGCGCTTGGACGGCGTCAAAGACTACCCTGCCATCACCGAGAGCAAAGCGCTCAAGACCTTCACATTCAATATCTGGACCGGCTACTTTGTGAAAAAAGACACGCCAGAGCCCATCGTTCAAACCATCCACAAAGCCATCACCGAGTCGCTGACCGACCCTGTCGTGCGCAGCGGCTTAGAGGCCAACAGCCAGTTGGTGGCCAAACCTTTGTCGCTGCAGGCGGTGGACAAGGCCTACGTGGATGGCACAGCCCAGTTCCGCGCCATCGCCAAGTCGATCAACTTGCAGCCCCAGTGACATGAGCTATTTGCGTGATGCCTGGGTCGACCGCGTGGGTGAATTCATCCAACTGCGCCGCGACATCCACCGCCACCCCGAACTGGCCTATGCCGAGCACCGGACCGCCGATTTGGTCGCCAGCAAGCTCGAAGGCTGGGGCTACACGGTACACCGCGGCTTGGGTGGCACCGGCGTGGTGGGCACCTTGCAGCGCGGGCAAGGCACGCGCCGCTTGGGGTTGCGTGCCGACATGGACGCCTTGCCCATCGAGGAAGCCACTGGGCTGGCTTGGGCCAGTGCCAACCCAGGCGTGATGCACGCCTGCGGTCACGATGGCCACACCGCCATGTTGCTGGCAGCGGCCCGTGCCATTGCCGAGAGCGTCGCATTTGAAGGCACCTTGCATTTGATTTTTCAACCCGCCGAAGAAGGCGGTGGTGGCGCCCTGCGCATGATCGAAGAAGGGCTGTTTGAACAACACCCCTGCGATGCCGTGTTCGCCATGCACAACATGCCGGGCGTGCCCGCCGGCCACTTGGTGCTGCGTGAGGGACCGGCCATGGCGTCGAGCGACTACGTCACCATCCGCGTCAACGGACAAGGTGGCCATGGTGCCATGCCGCACCGCGCCGCAGACCCGCTGGTGGCCGCATCGTCCATCGTCATGGCTTTGCAAACCGTGGTGTCGCGCAATGTGGACCCGCAGCACACCGCCGTGGTCACGGTGGGTGCTTTCCATGCGGGGCAGGCCAACAACGTCATTCCGGCGCAGGCCACGCTAGAGCTCAGCGTGCGCGCGCTCGATCCGCAAGTGCGCCAGTTGCTCGAGCAGCGCATCAAGGCTTTGGTGGTGGCCCAGGCCGAGAGCTTTGGCGTGCAGGCCGAGGTCGACTGGAAGCCGGGCTACTGTGTGCTGGTCAACACCGAGGCAGAAACCGCGTTCGCGCGCCGTGTGGCGCTCAAGTTGCGTGGAGAAACTGGCGTCACCCTGCAGGGGCCGGCCTTGACCGGCAGCGAAGACTTTGCCTTCATGCTCCAACGGGTGCCCGGCAGCTATGTGCTGATTGGCAATGGCGACGGTGACTCTGCGGGCGCGTGCATGGTGCACAACCCGGGCTACGACTTCAACGACGACAACATCGCCATTGGCGCGGCCTATTGGGCCTTGCTGGTGGAGGAGTTTTTCGCACCCAAGAACTGATTACCTATCGACCTTGTGTCGACCCGTCATCGGGAGAGATTGCCTGGCAAACAGCTGGCAACGCCGAAGGAGCAACCGCCCCGGAAACTCTCAGGCAAAAGGACCGATGACAGGCCAATCTCTGAAGAGCGATCGGCGTATTCGTCCGTCGATCCACCGAAGGAGCAAGCCAGCACTGCGTGTGCTGGTGAATCTCTCAGGTTCAAGACAGAGGGGGCGCCCCAGCGCATGTTGCCATGGGGCCCAATCCTCGACGTTTTGAAAGTGAATTTTTATGACATCCATTGCCATCATCGGCGGCGGCATCACCGGCGTCACCTCGGCTTACGCACTGGCCAAACGCGGCTTTGCTGTTACCTTGTTCGAGCGCCATCGCTACGCGGCCATGGAAACATCGTTCGCCAACGGCGGCCAACTCTCTGCGTCCAATGCCGAGGTGTGGAACTACAGCGCCACCATCCTCAAAGGCTTGAAGTGGATGCTCAAAAGCGATGCGCCGCTGCTGGTCAACCCCAAGCCCAGCTGGCACAAGCTGTCGTGGTTTGCCGAATTCATCGCAGCCATTCCGCACTACCAACGCAACACGGTCGAGACCGCACGCATGGCCGTGGCCGCGCGCAAGCACTTGTTTACATGGGCGCAAGAAGAGGGCATTGACTTTGACCTCAAGCGCGAAGGCATCTTGCACATCTACCGCGACAAACAAGGCTTCGACCATGCAGGCCGTGTCTCCCAGTTGTTGGCCCAAGGTGGTTTGCCGCGCCATGCGGTGACGCCGCAAGAGATGAAAGCCATCGAACCCACCTTGGCTGGCAACTACTACGGGGGTTATTTCACAGAGAGCGATTCGACCGGTGACATCCACACATTCACCCAAGGCTTGGCCGCAGCCGCCGAGCGTCTGGGCGTGCGCATTTTGTATGGCCAAGACGTGACGGCGGTCAGCAGCAATGGCACCCAGGCCGTGGTCCAGGTGGCGCAGCGTGACAGCCAGCCCAATGTGCACACCTTTGACAGTTTGGTCATCTGCGCAGGGACAGCCAGCCGTGCATTCGCGGCTCAACTCGGCGACCGCGTCAATGTGTACCCGGTCAAGGGCTACTCGATCACGGTCAACCTCAAAGACGCCGTCAGCCAAGCGGGCGCGCCGGTGGTGAGCTTGCTCGACGACGAAACCAAACTGGTCACCAGCCGTTTGGGTGTGGACCGTTTCCGTGTGGCGGGCACGGCCGAGTTCAACGGCTTCAACCGCGACATCCGCGCCGACCGGATCCGGCCTTTGGTGGCCTGGGTGGAGCAATGCTTTCCCAGCATCGACACCCGCTCGGTCGTGCCTTGGGCAGGCTTGCGTCCGATGATGCCCAACATGATGCCGCGTGTGGGTCGAGGCAAAGCAGCCAATGTGTTCTACAACACCGGCCATGGCCATTTGGGTTGGACCTTGTCTGCGGTGACCGCCGACATGGTGGGTGATGTGGTGGCCGATGCACTGCGCACGCAAGCCCCTTCGTCCATGGCGGTGTCTGGCGTCAAAGCGGTGGCCGCTTGATGGGCTGTGCGCGGCCCGAGGGCTGGGTGAAGTCTCGCCAAGCGCACTGGCAAAATACCCACGGGCCTTCGGGCCCGTTTTTCATTGGTCACCTTTTATCCCACACACCATGACTCCTACACGCATTGCCGTGGCCGGTGCCGGCTACATCGGTCAAGCCCACATGGGCGTGGCCCAACACAGCCACACCGTCACCCTCAGTGCCGTGGTCGACCCGTCGCCCGTGGCCCAAGCGCTTGCGGCCCAAGCCGGTGTGCCTTGTTACGCTTCATTGGCCGAGTTGTTCGCCAGCGACCGTCCCGATGGCGTGGTGCTTTCCACGCCCAATGCCCTGCATGTGGCGCATGCCTTGGCCTGCATGCAGGCCGACATCCCGTGCCTGTTGGAAAAGCCGATTGCGCCCACCTTGGCCGACGCACAAGTTCTGGTCGATCAGGTCGAGGTTACAGGCGCCAAAGTGCTGATCGGCCACCACCGCGCCCACAGCCCCATCATGGCCCAAGCCAAAGCCGTGGTGCGAAGCGGAGAGCTCGGCCAATTGGTGGCGGTGATGGGCAGCGCCACGTTTTACAAGCCGGACCAGTACTACGCCGATGGCCCCTGGCGACGCGAAGTGGGGGGAGGGCCCATCTTGCTCAACATGATCCACGAGGTGCACAACCTGCGCATGCTGTGCGGCGAGATCGTGGCCGTGCAAGCGTTTGCCTCGAATGCCATCCGCGGCTTTGCGGTGGAAGACACGGTCGCCATCAACCTGCGCTTTGCCAACGGCGTGCTGGGCACGTTCTTGTTGTCCGACACCGCGGCGTGTGCGCGCAGCTGGGAACAAACCTCGCAAGAAAACAAGGCCTACCCCAGCTACGACGACGAAGACTGCTACGTGATCACGGGCACCCACGGCAGTTTGTCGGTGCCTACCATGCGCATGAAAACCTACCCCCGACCGCAAGACCGCTCCTGGTGGAAACCGTTTGACACCCGCACCGTCGAGATGGTGCGCACTGATCCGATTGCGCAACAAATGGAACACTTCGGTGCCGTGGTGCGCGGCGAGGTGGCGCCTTTGGTGACTGCACGCGATGGCTTAGACAATTTGCGCGTCACAGAAGCCATTGTGGAGGCTGCTAGAACAGGCCGCACTGTCGAGCTGGTGTGAGCCTAAAAATCAAAACCCAACTGCTGCTTGGCGCTTTGGCTTGCCATGGGTTTGGCTTTGCGTGGAGCCAAGGTTTTTCTGGAGGCGTGTTTTTCGATCACCGATTTTTTACCGGCCTTGACCTCTGGCGTTTGACGTCGGCCGTGCAGCCGTTGCTTGGCCTCGCGCGTGGCCTGCGCCAGATCGACCACAGGCCGCACGACATCCACCCCCAGCTGCACACCTGCGTGGGTTTGAACCGGCTCAGGCATCTGCCAAGGTTCAAACAGCCAGCTGTCGGGCACTCGGCGCATGGCGGGCAGCCAGCGTCTGACAAACACACCGTGCGGGTCATGGTCTTGCGCTTGCTTGACTGGGTTGTACACCCGCGTGGTGTTGATGCCCGTGGTACCTGATTGCATTTGCAACTGGCTCCAGTGGATGCCGGGTTCGTAGTCGAGAAACTGTGTCGCCAACCACTCGCCCACCGGACGCCAGTGCAACCACAAAGGGTAGGCCGCGACCGACACCAGCATGGCGCGCATGCGAAAGTTCAGCCATCCAGTCTCGCGCAGCATGACCACACAGGCGTCGACCATGGGCCAACCCGTGCGCGCATTTTTCAAGGCCTCAAAGTGCTCCGTGTTGAAATCTTCCTCGCGCAGCCCGTCGTAGCCTCGGTGCATGTTGCGCCATTCGATCTCGGGCTCACTCTCCAACTTTTGAATGAAATGGCAGTGCCAATACAAGCGGCTGATGAAGGCTGTGAGCCCTGCGCGGTGGCGTGTTGCTGAAGGAGGCAATTGCGCGATGTGTGCCCGGGTGTGTTGCACCACCTCGCGCATGCTGATGCAGCCCCAGGCCAGATAGGCCGACAAGCGCGAGCATGCATCGGGTGCCGTCAAGGGAGAGGAAATGCCACCGCCATAACCCAAGCTGCGTGCATTCAAAAAACTGTGCAGTGTGGTCAGCGCCAGAGGCCGGCCACCGCGCTGGCGCAAGGGCGGGTTGTGTTGCAAGTGCGCGGGCGCGTGCATCGCCAATTCGGAGGTGGGTGCGCCAGACCAAAATGTGAGCGGCCCAACGTGTTGCAACGGTGCCGCCATGTGTTGTTCCCAAGCGGCTTGCCACAGGTTTCTGTTTTTTAAACCCCGCACCACACCAAACTGCGCCTGCTCTTGCCAAGCCACGCCGTGCGATTGGCACCAAGCGGTCACCTGCAGGTCGCGTGCATAGGTCCAGCCATTGCCGGTTTCTTGGTGCGAATGCAAGCTCACAAATGGACTGTCTTGCCAAATGCGAGACAGCACCTCGGGCAACTCACCGGTATGGACTTCCAGACAACCACCTTGGGCACGCAAGGCCTCATCGAGTGCTTGCAGCGATTCACGCACAAACTCAAAGTGCTGCAAGGCGGCATCTGGCTGCAACCACAGCTCAGGCTCCACCACGTAAATGCAACGCACAGGTCCTTGCTTGGCCGCGTGGGCCAAGGCTGCATGGTCTTGCCAACGCAAGTCACGCTTGAACCACACCAGTTCATAGCTCATGGGATGGAGCGCCTCGGTTGGGCTGCGTCAGAGCTGGGCTTGGGAAGGTCTGGGAATGAGTTGGTAGCTGCGCATCTTTCCATGCGCATCCACACGTGCCAACACCATGTCGCCAGAGGCAATGTTCTCGCCCATGAAGGCATGGATGTTGACGTGGTGTGTCACCAAGATGAGGGGCTTGTGGCTCTTTGTTTTGAGCTTCTCTGCGATGAATTGCTCCAGCGCTTGCGTGCGGCTCTTGGCGAGGTGCATCTCATCAAAAAACGAGGCCAAGGGCGGCGCCACCTGGAAGCCGTTGAATTTCAGCAGTTCTGCCGTGTCTTGACATCGGCACCAGGCACTGCTGTAGACCTCAGCATGGACCACGCCTTGCTTGCGCAGCCAGTTGCCGACCACCCCGGCTTGTTGCCGTCCCTCGGCGCTCAGGTTGCGTTGGGTTTTGCAGTCTTCCAAGGTGTACCCCGCGGGGTCTCCAACCCCAGGGGCCAAGGTGTGGCGCATCAACAAGACGTAGTCAGACGACTGAAGTTTGTCGGACAGCTCGCTGGCGTGTGTCCATAGCGCACTCAGCAAAAACACACAGCAACAGGTGATTTTTTTCAGATTCATGGGTCAAGTTAAGGGGTACATCAGGGCGGCGCTGCATTCACAGGCCTCTTGCAGTCTTGGTCGGCCTCAACCGAGCGCCAGCTGCATAGACAGCCGATTGTGTCGTTCAATCAGTGGGCCCATGTCGACTGTGGCTATCTCGCCTTGTCGCACCACCACACGGCCATTGACCAGGGTGTAGTCGGCATTGCCGCTGGCGCACAGCAGCAGCGCGCCCACCGGGTCGTGCACCGCAGCGCCGGCCATGCTCAGGGTGTCTGTGCGAAACATCGCCACATCGGCGCAGTAGCCGGGGCTGAGCTGTCCCAGCTCGTGTGCGCGGCCCAGCACTTGTGCGCCACCGCGTGTGGCCAAGCGCAGGGCGTCGCGCGGTGTCATGTCAGACGGGCCCAGGTCACAGCCGAAGACGGTGCGCCCGTCCACCACGCGCGGTGCTTCCAAGGCGCGCCCCACGCGAGCCAGCAGCATGGCTTGACGCGCTTCGTTGAGCAGGTGCGCCCCGTCGTTGCTGGCACAGCCGTCCACACCCAGGCCCACGGGCACGCCGGCATCGAGCATCTTGCGCAAGGGCAAGATGCCGCTGGACAAACGCATGTTGCTGCAGGGGCAGTGGGCTACGCCGGTGCGGGTTTTGGCAAACAGGTAGGTGCCCGCGTCGTCCAGCTTCACGCCGTGAGCGTGCCACACGTCGTCGCCCACCCAGCCCAGGTCTTGGGCGTACTCGGCGGGTGTGCAGTTGAACTTTTCACGGGTGTAGGCAATGTCGTGGTCGTTCTCGGCCAGGTGCGTGTGCAGCCTCACCTTGTAGGCGCGGGCCAACTCGGCCGATGCGCGCATCAAGTCCTGGCTCACACTGAAGGGTGAGCACGGTGCCACCGCCACGTGTGTCATGGCACCAAAGCTGGCGTCGTGCCAGGTCTCGATCAGGCGTTGGGTTTCTTTCAAGATGAAAGGCTCTTGCTCCACCACGCGGTCGGGTGGCAAGCCGCCTTGCGATTGGCCCACACTCATGCTGCCCCGCGTGGCGGTAAAGCGCATGCCCATGGTGTGGGCGGCTTCAATGCTGTCGTCCAGCCGCACCCCATTGGGGTAGATGTACAGGTGGTCGCTGCTGGTGGTGCAACCACTCAGCAGCAACTCGGCCATGGCCACTTGGGTGGAGACCTTCACCATCTCGGGCGTGAGCCCCGCCCAAATGGGGTAGAGCCCTTGCAGCCAACTGAACAGCTCGGCGTTTTGCACCTGTGGCACCGCCCGTGTCAGGGACTGGTACATGTGGTGGTGTGTGTTGATCAGGCCTGGCACCACCACGTGGTGACGGGCGTCAATCACTTCGTCCACCGCACCGGGGGCCAGCCATGCGTCCACCGGTTCGTCGGACTTGAAGATGCGGTCAATGCGCCCATCGCGGATCAGCAGCGAGGCATGGTGGAGTTCGGTGTTGGCATCGTCCAGCACAGCGATGCAACGGGCGCGGTGAATGAGCAGAGTGGTCATGGGCAAACTTTAACCGCACCGTTGGCGCATGTAGGTGAAAACTCGGGTGCGTGCAGCGGCACAATCTGCGCCATGCATGCCACCTCCACACCTGTCCGTGACCCCCAAGCTTTTCTGCGCCAACTGTTTGATGCCGCTGTGCAGCGCGCCTTGCCCTTGCACAACACCGCCGCATGCCTGCCCCCTCCGCCCAAGGGCCGCACGCTGGTGTTGGGCGCAGGCAAAGCCGGTGGAGCCATGGCCCAGGCGGTGGAGGCCTTGTGGCCCGCAGACCAGCCGCTCTCAGGCCTGGTGATCACGCGCTACCACCACACGCCGCCGCGCCCAGCGGGTTTGCCCGCACGCATTGAAGTGGTGGAGGCTGCGCACCCGGTGCCTGACGCCGCAGGCTTGGCCGCCTCTGAGCGCATCTTGGCTTTGACCCAAGGCTTGACGAAAGACGACTTGGTGTTGTGCCTGATCTCAGGCGGTGGCTCGTCCTTGCTGACACTGCCCGCTGACGGGGTGAGCCTTGAAGACAAGCAGCGCATCAACCGTGATCTTTTGCACAGCGGCGCCAACATCACCGAGATGAACTGTGTGCGCAAACACCTCTCGCGCATCAAGGGTGGGCGCTTGGCCGCCGCGTGCGCGCCGGCCCAGGTGGTCACACTCACCATCAGCGATGTGCCGGGCGACGACCCCTCGGTCATTGCCAGTGGCCCCACGGTGTGCGACCACACCACCTGTGCCGATGCGCTGGCCATTTTGCAGCGCTACCGCATCGCGGTGTCACCTGCGGTGGAGGCGGCCTTGTTGTCTGGCGCGCTGGAAACGCCCAAGCTGGGCATCGCCTGGCATGAACAAACGGTGCACCTCATGGCCACACCGCAACAGTCGCTGGAAGCGGCGGCGCAGGTGGCGCGTGCGGCGGGCTTGAACGCCTATGTGCTGAGTGACGAAATCGAAGGCGAGTCGCGCGAAGTGGGCAAGGTGCATGCGGCGCTGGCCCGTGCGTCGGCACGTGGAGTGGGGCCATTTCAAAAGCCGTGTGTGATTTTGAGTGGCGGCGAGACCACGGTGACGGTGCGTGCGCAAGCTTCGACCGCCAGCCCTGGAGGAAGCGATGGTCAGCAAGCTCCCCCCGGGCGGGGCGATGGTCAGCAAGCCCGCCCCGGGCGGGGCGGGCGGGCCGGTGAGTTTTGTTTGGGGCTGGCCGAAGCGCTGCAAGCGCAGCCCGGTGTGTGGGCCTTGGCCGCCGACACCGATGGCATTGACGGCAGCGAAGACAACGCCGGGGC
>CANFJA010000053.1 GCA_947447235.1 Comamonadaceae bacterium | reverse complement strand
GACCTTTACCGCCCGACTGACGCACGAATTTGCCTTCGGCTTCTTCCACTGTTTTGCGGATGGTTTCGCGGTAAGCCACCTGGGGTTTGCCCACATTGGCTTCCACACCAAATTCACGCTTCATGCGGTCGACAATGATCTCCAAGTGCAATTCGCCCTGGCCACCAATGATGGTCTGGCCAGACTCTTCGTCGGTTTGCACGCGGAACGATGGGTCTTCAGCCGCCAAACGCGACAAAGCCATGCCCATTTTTTCTTGGTCTGCTTTTGTCTTTGGCTCGACAGCTTGGCGAATCACGGAGTCAGGGAACACCATGCGCTCCAAGGTGATCACAGCTGCTGGATCACACAGGGTCTCGCCTGTGGTGACGTCTTTCAAACCCACGCAAGCAGCGATGTCGCCCGCACGGATTTCGTCCACTTCTTCGCGGTTGTTGGCGTGCATTTGCACAATACGACCGATACGCTCTTTTTTGCCGCGCACCGAGTTGTACACCGTGTCGCCTTTTTTCAGGACGCCAGAGTAAACACGCACAAAGGTCAGTTGCCCCACAAACGGGTCGGTCATCAACTTGAATGCCAAGGCAGAGAATTTTTCGTCGTCGTCGGCCTTGCGGATGACTTCCTTCTCATCTTCGTCGTAGCCCTTGATGGCTTTCACGTCCAAGGGAGAAGGCATCAACTCAAGCACGGCGTCCAACATGCGCTGAACGCCTTTGTTCTTGAACGCTGTGCCGCACAACATGGGTTGAATTTCGCTGTTGATGGTACGAATGCGCAAACCAGCAGTGATCTCTTCCTCGGTCAAGTCGCCTTCTTCGAGGTACTTGTTCATCAACTCTTCCGAAGCTTCGGCTGCGGCTTCCACCATCTTTTCGCGCCACTCTTTGGCCAACTCCAACAAGTTGGCGGGAATTTCTTCAAAAGTGAACTTCATGCCTTGAGACGCCTCGTCCCAAATGATGGCCTTCATCTTGCGCAGGTCCACCACGCCGGTGAAATTTTCTTCAGCGCCAATTGGAATCACGATGGGCACGGGGTTGGCCTTGAGGCGCAACTTCATTTGCTCCACAACTTTGAAAAAGTTGGCGCCGGTGCGGTCCATCTTGTTCACAAAAGCCAAGCGTGGCACTTTGTACTTGTTGGCCTGACGCCAGACAGTTTCAGACTGGGGCTGAACGCCACCCACCGCACAGTAAACCATGCAAGCGCCGTCGAGCACGCGCATGGAACGCTCCACCTCAATCGTGAAGTCCACGTGGCCGGGGGTGTCGATGATGTTGATGCGGTGATCGGCAAAAGAGCCATCCATGCCCTTCCAAAAACAGGTGGTCGCAGCAGAAGTGATCGTGATGCCACGCTCTTGCTCTTGCTCCATCCAGTCCATGGTGGCAGCGCCATCATGGACTTCACCGATCTTGTGGTTCACACCAGTGTAAAAAAGAATACGCTCTGTCGTGGTGGTCTTGCCAGCGTCAATGTGCGCTGAAATACCAATGTTGCGATAGCGCTCAATGGGGGTATTGCGAGCCATGTTTTACCTTTGAATTTAGAAGCGGAAATGGCTGAATGCCTTGTTGGCTTCTGCCATGCGGTGCACTTCGTCACGCTTTTTCATGGCGCCACCACGGCCTTCAGAGGCTTCCAGCAGTTCGTTGGCCAGGCGCAGGGCCATGGACTTTTCGCCACGCTTGCGCGCAGCCTCTTTGAGCCAACGCATGGACAAGGCCAAGCGACGCACAGGGCGCACTTCAACAGGCACCTGGTAGTTGGCACCGCCAACACGGCGGGACTTCACCTCAACCATGGGCTTGACGTTGTTGATGGCAACGGAGAACAGTTCGAGGGGATCTTTGCCCGACTTCTGTTCGATTTGCTCCAAGGCACCATAAATGATGCGCTCGGCAACCGCTTTTTTGCCGCCTTCCATGATCACGTTCATGAATTTAGACAGCTCGACATTGCCGTACTTGGGATCCGGCAGGATTTCACGTTTAGGGACTTCGCGACGACGTGGCATTTGATCACCTCTATTGCTTCAGTTGGCATCCTCTCGGACACCGCGAAAGTCATCATGACTTCCACTTACTCGACCCACATTCACCATTGAATGCTTCGGGTCACTTCGTTTGGCGCTGTCTGCCTGACAAGCCAAACACCTGTGTGCGAATTAAGCCTCGCGGGGCTGGCGGCAATTAAGCCTTCTTCGGACGCTTAGCGCCGTACTTGGAACGAGACTGCTTACGGTCTTTCACGCCTTGCAAGTCGAGCGAACCGCGCACGATGTGGTAGCGCACACCGGGCAAGTCTTTGACACGACCACCGCGCACCAGAACCACCGAGTGTTCTTGCAGGTTGTGGCCTTCACCGCCGATGTAAGAAATGACTTCAAACCCGTTGGTCAGGCGCACTTTGGCGACTTTACGCAGAGCTGAGTTAGGTTTTTTTGGCGTCGTTGTGTACACGCGGGTGCACACACCGCGACGCTGCGGCGAGTTTTGCATCGCAGGGCTTTTTGACTTGGTCTGTTCGACCTCGCGCCCCTGACGCACCAGTTGATTGATGGTTGGCATTGAAAAACGTCCCTAAACGTTTGATTAAAAAAGAAAACGTGAAACCCTTCGGAATTTCCGAAAAGCTTTCTAGTGTAACAGCATCACGCGGCGTGATAAAGGTAATTCAAAATAACTCAAGCCAGTCAACGCACCCACAAGCGCATCGCATCCCAAGCCCGGCCCAGCACACCCGCTTGCTCGACCGTCTCCAGGACGGTCAGAGGCACATCCATCAAGGGCTGTTGGTCCAAGCTGACTTTGAGCGCCCCGACCACTTGCCCTTTGAGCAAAGGCGCAACCAAGGGCTCAGGTCTTGCCGCCTGGGTTTGAATGCGGCTGGCCGACCCCGCAGGGACAGCCACCACAATGGCCTGAAGTCGCCCAAGCTTGACCGTGTTGTTGCGACCTTTCCACACACTGGGCGAGACCACGGCCTGATTGCCTTCAAACAACTTCACGGCATCGAATGCGGTGTAACCCCAATTGAGCAATTTTTGCGACTCGGCCGCGCGGGCGTTCTCACTGGACGCGCCCAACACAATCGACAACAAACGGCGCGAACCCACGCCAGGAGCATCGCGCCTGGCCGTGGCAATCAGGCAATAGCCCGCCGCGTCGGTGTGCCCGGTTTTCAAGCCGTCCACACTCGGGTCGCGAAACAGCAACAAGTTGCGATTGCTCTCATTGGCAGCCGGTGTGCCCGGGTAGCGGTATTTTTTGATGGCGTAGTAACCGACGTAATCCGGGAAATCTTGCACCAAGCGTCCAGCCAAGATGCCCAAATCACGCGCCGTGGTGCTGTGTCCAGGCTCGGTCAAGCCCTCGGGGTTTTTGTAGCCCGTTGATTTCATGCCCAAGACCTTGGCCTGGGCGTTCATCATTTGCACAAAATGCTCCGCCGTGCCGCCAACACCCTCTGCCAACGCCATGGTGGCGTCGTTGCCGGACTGCACGATCATGCCTTTGATCAAGTCTTCCACGGGCACCTTCATCTTGGGGTCGATGAACATGCGCGAGCCAGGCATCTTCCAGGCCCGCTCGCTCACAGGCAGGGTTTGCTGCAGGCTGATTTTTTTGGACTTGAGCGCGTCAAACACCAAGTAGGCACTCATGAGCTTGGTCAGAGACGCTGGCTCAATGGGCTTGTCCGCATCCAACTCGGCCAACACTTGGTTGGCCGTCAAATCCAACAGCAAGTAGGCGCGCGCTGCGATTTCTGGTGGTTGCGGCATGGGCGACTGGGCATGCACAGAACAAAGCCCCAGCATCGAGGCCAGCAACAGCAACACACGCAAGGTTTGAATCATGGCCAAGGTCATATCTAGGAGGGAGGGTAGAGGTCCGGCGCCGCCAGCGACTGAGGCTCAAGCACTCAGATGGCGAACGACCAAGCTCTTGAGCAGAGGCAATTGTCCATGAAAGAAATGCCCCCCTCCTGGCACCACCGTCACCGGCAGCGTTTGCGGGCGCGCCCAATCCATCACGGACGACAAGGGCACTGTGTCGTCTTGCTCGCCATGCACCACCAAGATCCGCTCATGCGCGGACAAGGGCACATCGGCCACCGAAAAGCGCGACGCGGCTGTGCCCACAAACACCACCTTTTCAATGCTGCGTTGCCCCCACAAAGCCGTCAAGGCATGGCTGGTGACAAACGATCCAAAAGAAAATCCCGCCAAGGCCAAGGGCCCATCAGGCGCCACTTGCTCGACCACACGCAGCAAGTCTCTGGCTTCACCTTGCCCCGCATCATGGGCGCCCGCGGATGCGCCAACGCCGCGAAAATTAAAACGCACCACCGTCCATCCGCACTGCACAAAAGCGCGGGCCAAGGTTTGTACCACCTTGTTGTCCATGGTGCCGCCAAACAATGGGTGCGGGTGCGCCACCACGGCCACGCCACGAGAGTCCCCCTCGGGCACATCCTGCAAAGCCTCTATGGTGCCAACCTCGCCGGCGAGCGTGAGGCGTTGGGTGAGTGAGTTCATGGCGCGCAGCTACTTTCAGCGGCCCACGTCTGCGGCCACCAACAAGCGCTCCACGGGCTTGCCATGCAGGAGGTGGCTTTCGACGATTTCGTCAATGTCTGCCTTGTCCACGAAGCTGTACCACACGCCTGCGGGGTAGACCACGGCGACCGGCCCGCCAGCACAACGGTCCAAGCAACCTGCTTTGTTCACCCGCACACCGCCTGGGCCCGCCAGCCCCTTGGTTTTGACTTGCGCCTTGCAGTGCTCAAAGGCTTCGGTTGCGCCTTGTCCGGCGCAGCAGGATTGGCCGTTGTCGCGTTGATTGAGACAGAAAAAAATATGGTGTTTGTAATACGCGGCTTGAGTCATTCACCCATTTTAGGTGGACAAGCCCCGCGTACCCGTTGACCGCTCTTGGCTCACGCGCACCAAGGCAAACAACAGCGCCGCATATGGCCACAGCCAACCCAGCCATTGCACCAAGCCATGAAACCGAATGAATCGCCCTTGCTCCCAGGTTTGAAGGGTTTGCTCAAAGTAAGCGCTTTCGGGAGATTGGTTGAGCACGCTTTGCTGCACCAACAAAGCCAGCATCAAAAACGCCAAGCAGGTTCGACCAGAAGCTGCCACAAAGACCAAGGCGATCACAAACCCCAAACCTAGCCCCAGCATCACGGGCAAGTTCAACCAAGTCCAAGCATGGGCAGGTCCGTAACTCAAAGCGGCTGACAAACCGCTCATGCCCAATGCAAGCACTGCCACGACCAGCAAATAGACACCTCGTTGCCAAGCCTGGCGCAGCACCGAGAAACCCAACAAACAAGGGATCAACAGGCCCAACACCACGCACAGCAACTCAGCGCCTGGGAGCAAGGGCTCCAACTCAAAACCACGCAGAGGAATCCAATCTTCAAAGGGCGTCGCCTCGAAGGCCGCCGTCAGCCCATCCTCCACACGCTCCCAGACCTGCCCCAAGCCCAAAGGCACAGCCACTGGAAACAACAAAGCCACCGGCCACAACACCAGCAGCACCAAGCCCATGTGTGCATCGCGCACAAACCAGCGTTTTTTAAATTGTCCCCAACGGTACAACCAACCTAATTTTTCAAGCGCGCTGGCCACACTGGCGCCCAAACCAGCGCCTAAGGTGTTGAGCAGTAAATCTGCTTGCGATGGAACACGTGCGGGCAAATAACTCTGCAAACCCTCCAACACAAAAGACAGCAAACCCGCCGCCAATGTGCTGCTCAACACCACCCAACCGCGCCAGCCCATGCGCATGGCGCTGAGTGTCAGAAAAAAACCAAGCGGCGCATAGCCCAGAACATTGGCCGCCACATCAAAGCCCGTCCAATACTTGGGCCAGGGCGCCGTCAAAAATGACCAGGGCTCAATGCCTTGGTCTCGCCATTGGTCAAAAGGGTAAAGGCTGGCGTAGACGATCAAGGCCACACACAGTTGCGACAAAGGCCAAGCAGAGGTTTTTTGCATGACCGCCGCCGTCAACTCAAAATGGCTTGACCACCACCAAAATCACCGCAATCAACAACAAGACCACGGGAACCTCGTTGAACCATCGGAACCACACATGGCCGCGCTGGTTGGTGTGCGCCTCAAACTTGCGCAACAACATGCCGCATGCGTGGTGGTAACCCATGGCCAGCAACACCACCGTGAGCTTGGCATGCATCCATCCGTTGCCAGGGCCCCAGCCAATGCCGTACCCAAGCCACAGCCACAGCCCGAGCCCCACGGCGGGGACCATCAGCAAGGTGGTGAAGCGCATCAACTTACGCGCCATCAGCAGCAACCGCTGCTCTTCTGCCACCGAGTCAGGCGCCACTTGGGCCAAATTGACAAAAATTCGTGGCAAATAAAACAAGCCGGCAAACCAGCTGGCCACAAAAACGATATGAAAAGATTTAACCCACAACATACGTTCAGTTTAGCTGGGTTCACAAAGTGGCCCGACGCAATGCCAGTGCAAACAGTCAGGTTTGAGGCACAATTTTGACCATGACCAACGCCTACACCCCCGCTTGCGCCCCTTTTCCTGCCAACCGCCCACGCCGGCTTCGCAGAGACGACTTCACCCGCCGCTTGGTGCGCGAACACGCCCTCAGCCCCAACGACCTGATTTATCCGGTGTTCGTGCTCGAAGGCGACAAGCGGCGCGAGGCTGTGGCCTCCATGCCCGGCGTCGAACGTTTGAGTCTTGATTTGTTATTGCCGGTGGCGGAGCAATGCGTGACTTTGGGCATTCCGGTCATGGCACTTTTCCCGGTCATCAGCAGCCACCTCAAAACCCCGGATGGGCAAGAAGCCGCCAACCCCCAAGGCTTGGTGCCCCATGTGGTGCGTGAGTTGAAAAAGCGTTTCCCCCAACTCGGCGTGATGACCGATGTGGCGCTGGACCCCTACACCAGCCACGGGCAAGACGGCTTGCTCGACGACACCGGCTACATCCTCAACGACGCCACGGTGGCGGTCCTGACCCAACAAGCCTTGGTGCAAGCCGAAGCCGGCGTGGACATGGTGGCCCCCAGCGACATGATGGACGGCAGGATTGGCGCGATTCGCACAGCGCTCGAAGCCAAAGGCCTCATCCACACCCGCATCATGGCCTACAGCGCCAAATACGCCAGCGCTTTTTACGGCCCCTTCCGAGATGCTGTGGGCTCTGCCGGCAACTTGGGCAAGAGCGACAAAAAGGTCTACCAAATGGACCCTGGCAACAGCGACGAGGCCTTGCGAGAGGTGGCCTTAGACATCGCCGAAGGCGCCGACATGGTGATGGTCAAGCCCGGCATGCCCTATTTGGACATCGTGCGGCGCGTCAAAGACACTTTCAAAGTGCCCACCTTCGCCTACCAAGTTTCTGGCGAGTACGCCATGCTCAAAGCCGCCGCCCAAAACGGTTGGCTCGACCATGACGCGGTGATGATGGAAAGCCTGCTGGCCTTCAAGCGTGCCGGTGCGGACGGCATCTTGACTTACTTCGCCCTGGACGCTGCACGCACTTTGAAAAACTAAGTCTCCAAAAGCTGGCCCAACTGCGCCAGCCTTTGGGAGTTATCGGTAGTTGCGAAGGGCCACCGCAACCGGCAACCCCACCGGATCCTCAAGCCACATGTTTGGCAAAGAACGCCAGTGTGCGCGCCAGCGCCAACTTGGCCGAGGGCTCATGCCAGGCGCCCCGGTGGTTGCAGTTGAACCCATGGTCGGCCGCATACACCTGCACCTCCACCCCCGGCTGGGCTTTTTGGAAGGCGACCACAGTGTCCATCGGGATCCAGTGGTCTTGCTCTGCGTAGTGCGCCAACACGGGGCAGTGCGGTGCGCGAGCCCGCTCTTCATCGCTGGTGCTGCCGCCCCCGTAGTAAGGCACCGCTGCGCTCAAGCCCTTGAGCATGCACGCGGCACGCCACGAGAGCAAGCCGCCCCAGCAATAGCCCACGATGCCGACCTTGCCACCTGAGGTTTTCGCCGCGTAATCGACGGCCGCCTGCAAGTCAGCCATGACGCCCGGCGCGGGCAGGGCCTCAACAGCCGCCTTGAGCGCGATGCCGGCTTGCATGTCGTCGGGGGTGTAGCCCATCTGAACGGCGGGTTTGACACGGTCAAACGTGGCGGGCGCCACCGCCAGGTAACCCTGCGCGGCATAAGCATCGGCAACTTCACGGATGTGGGCATTGACGCCAAAAATTTCTTGCACCACCACGATGGCGCCTTTGGGTTGCCCTTTGGGTTGCGCCACATAGGCTGAAAATCCAAATCCATCGGAGGAGGTCAAATGCACTGTGGTCATGGTCTTGCTTTCAAAATCAAAAATTACAGAATGTCCGTCAGGTTACTCGGTTTTACCCCCCTACATGCTATCGTGCAGCGCTTGAAATTGACCGACCCAGAACCTAGGAGACAGACTTGAAACCCGTTCTTTTGATCACCGGCGCAAGCCGTGGCATCGGTGCCGCCACGGCCGTCTTGGCGGCCCAAAATGGCTGGGCTGTGGCTGTCAACTACACCCAAAATGCTCTGGCCGCCGATGAGGTGGTGCGCCAAATTCGCCAAGCTGGTGGCACGGCCATCAGCGTGCAAGGCGACGTCGGTCACGAAGACCAAATCTTGGCCCTGTTTGCCCAAGTCGACGCCAAACTGGGGCGCATCAGCGGCTTGGTCAACAGCGCAGGCATTGTCGACATGACCAGCCGTGTGGACGAGATGAGCTGGGCCCGCGTCGAGCGCATGATGCGCATCAACGTGCTGGGCTCGTTTGCCTGCACCCGTGAAGCCATCCGCCGCATGAGTACACGCCATGGCGGCGAGGGCGGCGTCATCGTCAACCTCAGCAGCGCAGCCTCCAGGCTGGGCGCCTCCGGCCAGTACGTCGACTACGCCGCCAGCAAAGCCGCCATCGACACCCTGACTTTGGGTGTCTCCAAAGAAGTCGCCGGTGAAGGCATTCGCGTCAACGCGGTCCGCCCTGGCGTCATCGACACCGAGATTCACGGCAGCGGCGGCCTGCCCAACCGCGCCAAAGAACTGGCCCCCCTCATTCCCCTGCAACGCGCAGGCACCGCCCAAGAAGTGGCGCAAACCATCGTCTGGTTGCTCAGCGACGCCTCGAGCTACATCACGGGCACCTGCATTGACGTGAGCGGCGGTCGCTGACTCGCCCCCGACCACACCCTCTGATTGACTTAGGACTCTCCATGACCATTGCCTCCCTCCAGCACTTCATCGCCGGGCAACACGCTGCCGGCGTGAGCACCCGTACCCAACCGGTCTACAACCCTGCCACTGGCGCGGTCACGGCCAACGTCAGCTTGGCCAGCAGCGCTGACGTGAACGTGGCGGTTGCCGCCGCACAAAAAGCCTTCCCCGCCTGGGCCGACACCTCACCGCTGCGCCGTGCACGCGTGATGTTCAAGTTCTTGGAACTGCTCAACCAGCACAAAGACGCGCTGGCGCACATGATCACCGCCGAACACGGCAAGGTATTCACCGACGCCCAAGGCGAAGTGACCCGTGGCATCGAAATCGTCGAGTTCGCCACCGGCATTCCACAACTCCTCAAGGGCGACTACACCGAGCAGGTGTCCACTGGCATCGACAACTGGACCATGCGCCAGCCCCTGGGCGTGGTGGCAGGCATCACCCCCTTCAACTTCCCCGTGATGGTGCCCATGTGGATGTTCCCCGTGGCCATTGCCACGGGCAACACCTTTGTCTTGAAGCCCAGCCCGACTGACCCCACACCGGCACTCTTCATGGCCGATTTGCTCAAACAAGCCGGCCTGCCCGATGGCGTATTCAATGTGGTGCAAGGCGACAAAGAAGCCGTGGACGCCCTGCTGGTGCACCCCGATGTCAAAGCCATCAGCTTTGTCGGCTCCACCCCCATTGCCAACTACATCTACGAAACCGGCGCCCACCACGGCAAACGCGTACAGGCCTTGGGCGGCGCGAAAAACCACATGGTGGTGATGCCTGACGCCGACATCGACCAAGCGGTGGACGCCCTGATTGGCGCGGCGTATGGCTCTGCTGGCGAGCGCTGCATGGCCATCAGCGTGGCCGTGTTGGTCGGCGATGTGGGTGACCGCATCATGCCCAAGCTGATCGAACGCACAAAGACCCTGAAAGTCCTCAACGGCACCAACCTGGCGGCTGAGATGGGCCCCATCGTGACCAACATTGCGCACCAGCGCATCACCGGCTACATCGAACAAGGCGCCAAAGAAGGCGCCAAGCTGCTGGTCGATGGCCGTGTGTTT
>CANFJA010000052.1 GCA_947447235.1 Comamonadaceae bacterium | reverse complement strand
GTGACGCACAAGTCGCTTGAATTGACGGTGTTTTTCCAGTCGGGTCACTCACGCGCCATCTTTCAACACCTGCCGCAAAAAGCGTGTGGGCAAAGTGGGCCCCAGGCCTTGGTAGCCCGGCATCTCCAGCTTCATTTGTTTGACCTGCGCGTGGGCGTGCAAGTTGGCGTAGAGGGCGTCGTAGATGGGAAAGCTGGCTTGCAAAATCGCCTCATCGGCTTCGTGCAGCAGCATCATGCCCTCTGAGATGGCCAACAGGCCTGCCGCAATTTGGCCCCAGCGGTCATCGGGCTCGACAGTGGCATGGTGCAGCACCTGCGCCACGCCCGAGTGGATGACGCGTGCGATGTCGTGCAGCGAAGGGTCCTCGAGGGCGTACTTGCGGATGATTTTTTCGAAGGTTGTGCCCTGTTCATCGTGTGCGCTCAATTCCACCCCCGGCAGCCCGAACGGGATGGCGTCGCTGGGCCGCGTGTCTTCTTGTCCCCAGGGCACGAACACGAATTGCGCTTGGGGGTCCACAAACCGTTGGATCAACCAGGGCGATGCGACGCGGTCGAGGTGCACAAAATCACGGGTGACCCATTTCATAGATGTCCTTGAGGGTGAAGCTGGAGATGCGTCATTCTGGCGGGGCTTTTTGCCCTGAGATACCTTGGCAGGCCTAGGACATACCCCAGCGGTGCAACTCGCTCAGGCCTCACGCCATAGACATCGCCAAGCTGCAGAGATCCCAGCTCAGCTCAGCCCAGACCATCTCAGAGTTCAGTGCACAGTGCTCAGTGCTCACAGGTTGCCAAGGTGTGTTCGATGCTTGACCACAAGGGGCGTTGCACAACCTCCTCGTTCAGGCAACGTTTCACCAGCTGTTGCAGTGCTGCTTCTGAGCGGGGTCGCGCCTGCAGCCCGTCGCAGCGTGCCAACAACTCTTGCAGCAAGCAGCCCAAGGCTCGCACCTCGATGCGCATCAAGGCGTGCGTGCGGGGGGTGTCTTGCGGGTCAAACAGCGAAGCCGCGCCAAAGTCGCCCAGCAAGACCTCACCTTGGCCGTTGTGCAGCAGGTTGTGGGCGTACAAGTCGCCATGCAAGATGCCGCGTTGATGCAGGTGTTGGGCGGCACGCGTCACCCCCAGCGCCAGTCGCAACATGGCCGCTACCGAGAAACGGGTGTCACGCGCATACACATCGCGGGTGCAGGAGTCCAAGCTCGGTGGCCCGGCCAAGGGAATGAACGAGGGGTCGATCAGTGGCATCACCAAGCCTTGGCTTTGATCGGGGTGACCTTCAATTTGGCCCATGGCCGAGATCAGGTGCGGGTGCGCACCCGCATGCAAGCAGGCCGCCATTTCGCATTCGGGCAAGCCGTCACTGGTGAGCGCGCCTTTGAAGAGTTTGACGGCCACCGCTTGTGTGCCCTTGTCGGTTTGCCAGTCGGCTTGGTGGATCACACCCGAGGCGCCTTGACCTAAAACATGCGCCATCTGCAACGAACGCCAGTGCACGCTGCGTAAGTTGTGCGTGGGCTGCGCTGTGGCTTCGTACCCGGCGCACAAGGGGTTGCCGCCATAGGCCAGCCAACTCAAACGTGGCAGCGACAGCAGCCACGCGGGCAAGTCGGTGAGTTGGTTGGCGGAAATGCGCAACAACTCCAGGCGGGTGCACGCCTCCAGTGAGGGCAGGGCACGCAAGCGGTTGCCGGCCAGCATGAGCTTTTGCAACTGCGTGCATTGGCCCAAGGCGTCGGGCAATGTGTCGATGTGGTTGTCGGTCAAGATCAACCAGCGCAGCAGCGGGGGCAGCGATTCAGGCGGCACATGCGCAATGCGGTTGGCCTTGAAGCCCACCATGGTCAAACCGGGGCAGCGGCCCAGCACGCGGGGCAACTCGGTGAATGCGTTGTCCGAGCAAAAAATCACCCGAAGTTGGTGCAAGCGCGGAAGGTCGTCGGGCAAGCGGCTGAGTTGGTTGCCCGACAGATCCAGAATTTCCAGCGAGTCGGCCAGGGTGTAAATCTCTTGGGGGAATTCGCGCAAGTCTTCACGCAGTTGCAAGCGCGTGATACCCGCCAACTCACCCGATCGAAGCTGCGCCAGTGTGTGCATGTTCACAGGGGCAAGGTGGCGATGGCCAAGCCGATCAAGGCGCTCACGCCCATGACTTGCATCACGCTGCGCTTGTACTTGAACAAAGCCACCGCAGCACCCACAGCCAGCAAGGCAGAGCGCCAGTCAAAGGGGGCGTTCTGTGCGTCTTGCCAGGTGTGGCCCAGGCCTTCAGGCCACAACAGGTGGAAGCCAAAGAACAGCGCAAGGTTGAGGATGACACCCACCACTGCAGCCGTGATGGCGGTGAGCGGTGCGGTGAACGTCAAGTCGTTGTGGGTGCTTTCCACCAAAGGGCCACCGGCCAAGATGAAGATGAACGACGGCAAAAACGTGAACCACGTCACCAAACACGCCGCCAGCGCACCAGCCATGAACAAGCTCTCAGGCCCCAGCAGCGCTTTGGCGTAGCCGCCCACAAAGGCCACAAACGCCACCACCATGATCAGCGGGCCCGGTGTGGTTTCGCCCAAGGCCAGTCCATCCATCATTTGCCTGGGGGCGACCCAGCCAAATTCACCCACCGCGCCTTGGTAGACATAAGGCAGCACAGCATAGGCACCGCCAAAGGTCAGCAGCGCAGCCTTGGTGAAAAACCAGGCCATCTGGGTGAACCCGTGGCTCCAGCCAAACACCGCGCACAGCAGGCCCATGGGCAGCGCCCACAACAGCGCACCGGCCAGCAGCACCTGTGCCAGCCCCTGCCAACTGAAGCGTGCATGGTCTGGCGTGGGCGTGTGGTCGTCGATCAGCGCGGGACCATACGAGGCTTTAGCCGCACCGTGCCCACCGCCCACCTGAAAGTGCGCGGGCGATACACGGCCGCCGAGGAAGCCGATACAAGCCGCCACGCCTACGATGAGCGGGAAGGGCACATCCAGGGCAAAGATGGCCACAAAAGAAGCCGCCGCGATGGCCCACAACCACGTGTTTTTCAAGGCCCGTGATCCGATGCGGTGTGCCGCCTGCAACACGATGGCGGTGACCGCAGGCTTGATGCCATAAAACAAACCGGCCACCAGCGGCAAGTCGCCAAACGCCATGTACATCCAAGACAAGGCGATCAACAGCACCAGCGACGGCAGCACAAACAAAGCACCGGCCACCACACCGCCCCAGCGCTTGTGCATCAGCCAGCCGATGTAGGTCACCAGCTGTTGCGCCTCAGGCCCAGGCAACACCATGCAGTAGTTGAGGGCGTGCAAGAAGCGCCGCTCCGAGATCCAGCGGCGCTGCTCGACCAGCTCTTGGTGCATGATGGAAATTTGCCCCGCAGGCCCGCCAAAGCTGATGAACCCGAGCTTGAGCCAAAACCAAAAAGCTTGCGCCAGGCTCACGGGTTGGGGCGCAATGTCTGGGGTCAGCGAAGCGTGTGTCATGTGGGGCTAGAGGTGTCACAGGTCATGTGTGGGGGTGATCTTAGGCGCGTGTGGCGCTGCGGTGCTTGAACCGGTTGGCGTCGAGCGCTTGCGCCAGCTGCGCTTCCATGGGCAAAGGCTCACCATGCCAGCGTGCGGCCAGCAGTTCGCCGCACAGCAAAGCCAGGGTCAGCCCCCGAGAGCCCATCGCGGCATTGACCCACACCCCCTCGGCGGCGTGGGCCACAGGGCCTACCACCGGCAGGCGGTCGGGTACGCTGCAACGCACCCCCGCCCAACCACGCACACCGTTGGCAAACAGCGGTGCCAGTGCTTGGGCGGTGTCGGGCAACAAGGCCTGCAGGCGCGCCAAGTTGTCGGCATGGTCGGCGGGCAAGACCACGGGCTGCTCGTTGATGCGGTCGAAGCTCGAGCCCACAAACCAAGCAGGCCCTTGATCGGTGGGCACGCTGTGCACAAAGCTGCCGTTGCCGTTGACTGGCGTGGCGGGCCACATGTCTGCCAGCTCCAAGTGTGTGTTTTGTGGCGGTGTTTGGCTGGTGTTCGTGGGGGTGCCTGGTGCAGGCGTTGGTGCGGGCATGGGCGTTGACACCTCCGCCATCAGCCCCCAGGAAATTTGGCCACGCAAGGGGCGAATGGGGGGGGTGTCGCTGGGGTGTGCGCCATTGTTTGTGCAGTCGTCGGCCACGGCACTTGCAGCAGAAGCAGAAGCACTTGCCAACAGCTGCATGCTGCCCGGCCCACAGGCCACCACCACCCGTGCCGACTGGGCCAGTACCTGTCCGTCTTGCAGCACCTGCCAGATCTTGCCTTGCGCCGAGTCCACCACTTGCAAGGCATCGGCGTTGGCCTGACCTTGCCAGCGAATGTTCGGGTGTTGCAGCAGCGCTTGCACCAAGCGTGCGGGCCGCAACCATGCGCCCTTGGCATGCCACAGCGCATTGGGTGGCGCGGGGGGCGGTGCGGCACAGGTCCACGCCTGGCCGGTCTCGGCGAGTTCGTGCGACCAACTGTGGGGCGCACCACCTTTGCGGGTTTTACCGGGCAAGCGCCTTTCTTGCACGCCTGTGGGGGCCCAGTCGGTCCCGGCTCGTAACAAGGTGTGCATGGCGTGCTGCATCGCGCGCACGCCGGCGCGGGAGAGGCGAGAGATGGGGCTGTCGTCGGGCGAGGTGTGGGGTGCCACCAAGCCCACTGGCAAGCCTGAAGCACCTGCGGCTGGGGCGCTGCCGGCGTCGAGCACGGTCACTTGCCAGCCCCGCTCAGCCAGTGCGCGTGCTGTGCCGGCACCGGCCATGCCTGAGCCCAACACGGTGACCGTGCGTTCAACTTCAGGAGGCAGCGGCGTGCTCGGGGTGCAAGGTCCGGTGGGGTGACGTGCCAGCAACGCGGCGAAGTCCGCTGAGGGACCCACGCACAGGGTGAGCAGCAGCTGCCCACCAACCTCCCCACCAAACGACCCACCACTCAGGCGCAAGCGGTGCAGGCCGGGCAACAAGCCCCAGCACTGCGCGCTCAGTTCGTCGACCAAGGCGGCGTGCTGGGGTTGCGCGCTGGCGATATGTTGCAGATCTTGGGCGCTTGGGGCTGAGGCTGCGACAGCCAGCACATGCAGCAGTGCGGGTCGTTCAGGGTCAGCCAGCCACTGGGCCCAGGCGTTCAAGAACGCCGGCAACTCGAGGGTGGCTTGTGTGATGCACCAGATGTTGTGCCCGTGCCAGGCATGCGCTGGCAGTGTGGGCATGGGCATCACGTCAGATCAGGCGCTGGGCGGGGGAACGTAGCCCTGCACGGCATCTGCGCCGTCGCCAAAAAAGTGTTTTTCCATTTGGCGCTTGAGGTACTCGCGGGCGCGCTGGTCGGCCAGGTTGAGGCGGTTTTCGTTGACCAGCATGGTTTGCTGTGTCATCCACTCGGCCCAAGCTTTTTTGCTGACGCTCTCCCACAATTTTTTGCCCATCTCGCCGGGGTAAGGCGGGAAGTCGAGGCCTTCAGCTTCGGTGCCAAGTTTGATGCAGTGAACAGTGCGTGCCATAGGGAAATTCTTCTGTGAGGTGAGCGTTGAAATCAGGGCGAGACTTTAGCAGGGGATCAGATCACCCTGAAACCGTGGGTGCCATCGCGGGCCAGTTGGTCGACCAGGCCAAACTCCCAGTCGAGGTAGCCCTGCATGGCTTGCACCGGGTTGTCGGTGCCTTCATAGGGGCGGCGGTAGCGGTCAATGCGTTCAGCGCCCAATTGGCGGTCGCCGCTTTGCAAGCTATGACCCGCAGCGGCCCATGCGGCGTTGCCGCCCGCCAGCCACAACACCTCCACACCAGGCTTGACCAAGGCTTTGACCTCCGCCAAGGCGAAGCGTGACACGCTGCCGTCTTGGCAAGTCAACACATAGCGGTTGCCTTTGTGGGCTTTGACCAAACCATCGGCCAGTTGGCTGCGCAGCAGCCACCAAGCGTTGGGCACATGGCCTTTGACAAATTGCGCGCTGGGGCTGAAGTCCAGCACCACGGTGTGGCTGTTGCGATCACCCACCCAAGTTTTGACTTGGGCCACTTGCGCCGTGGGCACGGCGCCCAATGGGTCGGGCAGAGGGGCGGGCGGCGGGCTGGTGTCGTGCAGGTCGGCGGCACTGAGACCGTCGAGCACAGACACCTCCCAACCCATTTGGGCCAGCCAAGAGGCCGACATGTTGGCGCGCACCCCATCGTTGTCGCACAGCACCAGACGCGCACCACGCACCGGCGCTTGGTGGTCGGTTTCTTGCACCAGTTGGCCACCGGGCGCGCTGCGTGCGCCGGGCAGGTGGCCTGCGGCATATTCTTCGGGCGTGCGCACATCGAACACATAGGTGGTGCGTGTGGCGTCGGCCAGCCAGTCCTTGAGCTCGGGCAAGCGCACCCGTGGCACCCTGGCGCGGTACGCCACAGCCAGGGCCAATGCCGCCGCTTGACGACGGGCGGCATCGTCTATGTCGGGGAAGCGTTGATCGGCGCCATGCGCCAGTTCTTGGCCAGCCAAGGTCCAGCCAATGGTGCCGTTGCGCAGTGCGCTCACCGGGTTGGGGATGCCCGCGTTGATGAGCGACTGGGTGCCAATGATGCTGCGGGTGCGCCCGGCACAGTTGACGATGATGCGGGTGGTGACATTGGGCGCCATGGCACGGGCACGCAACACCAGCTCGGCCCCGGGCACGCTGACACCGCTGGGAATGCTCATGGTCTGGTACTCGTCAAAGCGGCGGGCATCGAGCACCACCACGTTGGCTTTGGCGTCGATCAAGGCTTTGACTTCTTGCGCCGACAGCGAGGGGGTGTGGCGCTGGGACTCGACCAACTCACCAAACGACTTGCTGGGCACGTTGACATCGCGGAACAACTCACCGCCGCCGTCGTGCCAGCCTTTCAAGCCGCCGGCCAGCAAGCTGACTTGGGTGTAGCCCATGCGGCGCAAGGTGCGCGCAGCTGGCAGGGCCAGGCATTCGCCGTTGTCGTAGACCACCACAGCGGTGTCCAAGCGCGGGATGCGTCGCCAGGCATCGCTTTCGATGCGTCCGATTGGCAGGTTGGCGGCAAACAGGGGATGCGCTTGGGCAAACGGGTCTTCTTCACGCACATCGACGATGGCCATTTCTTGGCGCTGCAGCAGGGCTTGGCGCACCTGCAAAAACGTGGTCAGGGGAAATTCTGTGGGCTCTTCCAACAAGGCATTGCTGTAGCCGGAGATGAACTCTTTGACCGTGCCGTCCTCGGCGAACACGTGGCGACGGATCTTGCCAATGTTGCCGCCATACACATGGATGCTGACCGAGGGTTGGTCGCTGAGTGCGTTCCAGACCTTGTGCACATCGCCAATGCGCGGCGACACGGTGTCGACGTGACCTGCTTCTATGCGTTGTTGCACACCGCTGGGCAGCCAGCGGCCTTGTGCGTCTTGCGCGAAAGCTTGCGTCAATTCGGCGCCGCGCAGCATGCCCAGCAAACCCCACACGGTGTGGTCGTGGATGGGCGTGGATTGGCCGGGACCCCAGACAAAGCTCACCACCGAAAAACGGTCTTTGGGATCGGCATAGAGCAAATACTGCTGGTAACGCGCCGGGTCGGGCTGGGCAAATTCGTCGGGCAGCCAATCGTCTTGTGACAGCAACTGCGTGAGCAAGACGTGTCCGCGCTCCAAAATCATGGCCTCGTTGTCGGTGCGGCGCAGCAAGTCGTCGAGTTGGGTGACGAAGTGCAGCAAACGAGGCGTTTGATCGAGCGCAGGGAGGCGTAGGGTCATGACAAGTCTTTGGTCTTTACAACATGGCGTGCTGAGGGTTGATTGTTTCACAGCGACAATCCCATCTTGTTTCGGAGGTTGCGTGTTGACATTAGAACTTTTGGATCGTCCCGCGCGGGTTTGGGCGCTGCTGAGTTTGGCCTGCATGACATTGCTGTCATTTGGTTTGTACTTGCAGCATGGGGTGGGTTTAGAGCCTTGCCCCATGTGCATCGTGCAACGCTATGTGATGGTCTTGGTCGCGGTGGTCGCGGCTTTGGGGGCGGTGTGGTCGGGCCGCCGATCGAGCTTGTTTGTGGGCGGCATGATCACGCTCTTGAGCGGATCGGGCGTTTATGTGGCGGCTCGTCAGAGCTGGTTGCAGTGGTACCCGCCCGAGGTGGTGTCGTGCGGTCGCGATTTTTACGGAATGATCGAAACCTTCCCGCTCAAGCAAGCCATCCCCATGATTTTCAAAGGCGGCGGTGACTGCTCGGTGGTCGATTGGACGTTCTTGGGTGGCTCCATCGCCAATTGGTCGTTCGTGTGTTTTATGTCCATCGCGCTGCTGGCGCTGGTCACCAGCGTGCGTTTGTGGCGCAGCACCGACCCGTTGAGGGCCGCCAACGACGCGTCATTTGACGCTTGAGTCGACTACAGCAGTGGAATCGATTACAACTGTTTGACCAGCACCAAACTCTTGCGGTCCCAGTTGTATTTGCGTTTGCGCGCTTCGGGCAGCCAGTCGGCATCCACCTGCACAAAACCACGCTTCAAGAACCAGTGTTTGGCGCGGGTGGTGAGCACAAAAATACTTTTCAGTCCTTGGGTGCGCGCCAGGTGTTCAATGCGTTTCAAGACCTTTTCGCCGTCGCCTTGTCCTTGCGATTGCGGTGACACGGTGAGTGCCGCCATCTCGGCGGTGTTCGCTTCGGGGTAGGGGTAGAGCGCGGCACAGGCAAATATGACGCCGTCGTGCTCGATCACGGTGTACTGGCCCAGATCGCGTTCAATCTCGTTGCGGTCGCGCTTGACCAGGGTGCCATCTTTTTCAAACGGTTCAATCAGCTGCAAGATACCGCCCACGTCTTCGTGGGTGGCGTCTCGAAGTTCTTCGAGTTTTTCGTCCACCACCATGGTGCCAATGCCGTCGTGCATGTAGACCTCCAACAGCAAGGCCCCATCGACCGCAAACGGCAAGATGTGGCTGCGCTCCACGCCCGACTTGCAGGCCTTCACACAGTGCTGCAAATAAAAGGCAATGTCAGACGGGTTGCTGGTGGCAGGCAAGGAATCCAGCAGCTGTTGCGCGGCATCGAGTGGCAACTCGGTGTCGATGGGGTTGTCGTCACCCTCGGGTTCCAAGGGGCGCATACGCAGCCCCGGTGTTTCGGTGACAAACAACAGCTTGTCAGCCTGCAAAGCGGTAGCGACCGAGGTGGCCACTTCTTCCATGGTCAGGTTGAAGGCCTCGCCGGTTGGGGAAAAACCAAACGGTGAGAGCAACACCATCGAACCCGCCGCCAAGGTTTGGGTGATGCCTGCCACATCCACCTTGCGCACCAGGCCGGAGTGTTGGAAGTCCACCCCGTCCAAGATGCCCACAGGCCGTGCGGTGATGAAGTTGCCAGAGATCACGCGCACTGTGGCGCCTGCCATGGGGGTGTTGGGCAAGCCTTGGCTGAACGCAGCTTCAATTTCGTAGCGCAGCTGGCCTGCCGCTTCTTGGGCGCAATCGAGCGCCACCTCGTCGGTGATGCGCATCCCGTGTGAGTACTGGGGCACATGGCCTTTGGCGGCCAGTTGCTCGTTGACTTGTGGGCGAAAGCCGTGCACCAGCACAATGCGCACGCCCATGCTTTGAATGAGTGCCAAGTCTTGTGCCAAGTTGGGCAATTTGCCTGCGGCAATGGCTTCGCCTGCAATGGCCACCACAAAGGTTTTGCCTCTGTGCATGTGGATATAGGGCGCGACCGAGCGAAACCAGGGCACGAAAGTGAAGTTGAAGACAGCGGACATGAAGTGTGGCGTGGGGCTTGGCTGGGATAATTGCGGATTGTCTATCAAGATCGCGCCCGCTTTTGTCTACGCCAGCTCCCCTCCAGATTGAATTTCCCGAATCGTTGCCGGTCTCGGCACGGCGTGACGAGATCATGGCGGCCATGCAGGCGCATCAGGTGATCATCGTGTGCGGTGAGACGGGCTCGGGCAAAACCACGCAGTTGCCCAAAATGGCTTTGGCTTTAGGCCGCGGTTTGGGGCTTGGGCTCAAACCCGGTCAGCGCAAACCCATCATCGGCCACACGCAACCGCGACGCATTGCCGCGAGCTCGGTGGCCAAGCGCATTGCCGAAGAACTCAAAACGCCCTTGGGCGAGGTGGTGGGCTACAAGGTGCGCTTCCAAGACCGCTTGAGCAAAGACGCCTCGGTCAAGCTGATGACCGACGGCATTTTGTTGGCCGAGACGCAAACCGACCCCTTGCTCAAGGCCTACGACACGATCATCATCGACGAAGCCCACGAGCGCAGCCTGAACATCGACTTTTTGCTGGGCTATTTGCGCGAAATCTTGCCGCGCAGGCCGGACCTGAAGATCATCGTCACCTCGGCCACCATCGACGCCGACCGCTTTGCGCAGCACTTTGCGTCGATGAGACCGGCGCAGGGCCGTCCCAAGGCGGACTCAGCCCCCTCGGGGGGCAGCGAGCCACACGAAGTGGGCGAGCGTGGGGGCATGGTGTTATGCCCTGCACCCGTGCTGATGGTGTCGGGCCGCACCTTTCCGGTGGAGATGCGCTACCGCCCGTTCGAAGAAAAACGCGACTACGACCTGAACAACGCCATTGCCGATGCGGTGGATGAGCTTTGGAGCGGGCCGACTCGGCT